>CAZROS010000023.1:0-8628 GCA_964601825.1 uncultured archaeon
GAAATAAGAAAAATTTTAGAGGTTTAAATTTTTCATCTCCTCATAATTCTTGTTTCCTTTTTATTTTCAGTAAGCGCATTCAAAATCTGCTTTAGTTTTTCGTCTGTGATTGTTTCTTTCAATTGTCCTGCTTGATAAAGCTGCATTAAATAAAGCTCAAGTTGCATTGCCAAAGTTGGATTCGCAACGCGCACTCTTCCGAGCCTTTCAGCAGCGAACTTGTCCAAAATTTTTCCCATCAGGGATTTTTTCATTTGCTCGAACTGCGCCATTTGCTCGGGTGATGGGTCGGGCATTTCTACCGACAATAGATTTAATTGAAGGCTTATAAAGTTTTAATAGATTCCGGCTGTCGTTATAATTCTAGAATTTAGAACTATATCCGCGGGGTCCGCCCGTCGATCTTTCAATCCTCTCTAAAGCATCTCCAAGACAATCTCTGAGGGCAACAGCAACTACGCGGTCAGAACTTATCATAGGCACATAAGATGGCTCACCTTTCTTTTTTCTTCCAAGAACTCTACCAAAAGTTTTTGTTCCTCTCACCCATTCATCTGCTTCTTCTTTTGCTTGCCTTAACTTACGTAGATAGCTATCTGTTGCGCTTTCCGGAGTGCTAAGCCTATGCCTAACTTCTCCCTCTAAATGAGCATAATCTAATCCCAAGCCTCTAACTATTGAATATGCTTTTCTCAAAGCGTCTTCATCTCTACCAAAACTTCCGACACCAAGTATATTCGCTAGAGCATCAAGCTTTCTTCTTTCTGCGTACATGGATTCACCTAAAATAATATGAAAGCGAAACTATTTAAAGCTTTGCCTTTTTAGAACTTCTAGGTAGATAAAATTCCTTGGGAGTTATTTGCAGCTTTTTGCAACCCCGTCCAAAAATTTCTGGCCCAACGGGGTCAAAGCCCTTCCGTAAACCGGCTTCTGAATTTTTTGCAAATAGCCTGCTTTTTCCAATTGCTGAAGCATCATGCGAATAAATTTTCCGCCGGCAAGCCTGTGGTGCGCGGGCTTGTGCCCCATTCTTTTTCTTGAGCCGAATGCTGTTCTTAATCTTGCAACTCCAACTGGGCCGCGCGTGTAAGCTTTTCTCAAAATCGCTGCTGAGCGCAAAAACCAAAAATCTTTTTGAGCTGGCGGGCGCTCTGCATTTACTCCTGATTTCACAAATCCCGCAAGCGCGTGGGGCTTTACATTTTCATTTTTCTTGAGCTCCTCGGCTACAGCTTTCATAAATTTTATGTGGTCAACATCTTTCGGGTTTAGCATTGAATCACTAATTTCTCTTGCTGGCGAAGGTTTATAAAACTTTCCCGCAAGCGCAAATTCTCACTGGCTTTCCTTTTTTTATTCTTATAAAAAAAGTTTTTCCTAAAAATTTCGGGCGGCCGCATTTTTTGCAGGTCCTGCCCGCAAAAGTCCGCGGGAAGGGAATTTTATTTTTCCTGCAGAGCGCTGAAATTGTTTTCATATATCTGGGAACGTGCGCGCTTGCTGGATTTCCCAAAACTATTTGTGAAAGGGTTTGAACTCTCTCAAAAGCTATTTGATTGCGCTCCTCGGCTTTGTGGCGCTTGAATTTTGATTTGAAGAATTTTCTTCTAAATTTCATAGATTTAAATAATAACATGACAAATAAAAAGCACGCGCCGTTTGTCTAGTCCCCAGCCCTTTCTTCAAAAGAAAGGTCTAGGGTTAACCTCAAAGAATTTCGGACATTGGTAGGATCTGAGCCTTCCATGAAGGCCTTTGAGAAGAAGAAACTTCGATGAAAGCTCATGACCTGGGCTGCGCTGAAAAGTGCACAGGAATTCAAACAAAGTGAATCAAGCTTCACACGCTTTAGAAAGCTTCGCTTTCAAAAGTCCCAGACGGCGCACCAATTTTTAGTTAAGCAAAAAAATCTATAGAAGAAAAGTATAATCTATTTTTCACTCATCGGGTCCCATAAATACTGGTATTTCCAAATCACCAATCTTAATAATTCTTTTTATTCTCCCTGCATATCCTGAAGCAGGTTCCATAACATAGCCAACCTGTCTGTCGTGCCCATCCATAATAACTTCTGTTATAGTTGCAGCTCCGGAAGATTTTTGTTGTCTCCTGTAGCTTTCAGCCGAAGGTAATGCGTAAAGAGATCTAGCAGCTCGCCTGCCTTCTTCTATCCTACACTGTTCCTGATGTTCTTTCAGACGTCTTTGTTCTTGTTCGCGGATTGCCTGCTGTCTCTGAAACTCTCTTTCGCGTTCCTGTGCCTGCCTCAACTCTTCGTCAAGGCGCCTTTGATGCTGGAGTCTCTCACGTTCTTCTCTCTCTAATTTGAGCTTCAACCCATTTGTAATAAAGTCAAACATAACAACTAATAATTAGTTGTATCAAATATATAAAGCTTTCGTTACTATAACAAAGTGAAAAAAAATTCTAAAATATGGCGCAACAAAATATTTCTAGAAAATTATTTCAATTCTTCCTTAATCTTCTCAGCCAGATATTGCATCTGCTCTTTTGCAATCTGCTTTCTGGCAGCCCAATTAATCGCGCCTCCGTGGCCGTCCTCGGGAAAGCGCGGAATCAATTGAATGTGCGCATGCTCGGCTGCCTCGCCAATAATTGCAGAAACAATCCAATCTGTCTCCAAAGATTTTTTCAGCGCGAGCGCGATTTTTTTTGCAACTTCAAAATATTCTCCTGCGTTTGGAACATCCCAGACCCAGCGATAGTGGGCTTTTGAAATAACTAAAGTGTGGCCTGGGTTCAAAGGCTGTATATCTAGGAAAGCGAGAAAATCTTTGTCCTCGTAAATTTTGAAGCTCGGAATTTTTCCAGCGGCAATCCCGCAGAAAATGCAGTTTTCCATGGATAGTTTTTCTGCATAGCAAGTTTATAAAAGTGCTGTGCGAATTTTTTGCGAGGGGTCGTGGTCTAACCTGGCATGCGATTAACGCAATCAAAATTTTTTAATTTTGATGCGCGCAAAAATCCTTTGGATTTTTGCTGTGCAGCAGGAAATGACGGCAGTCTCCAAAGGATTTTTTTGGAGAGTTGAGGCTTTGGCCTATGACTGGCGTAAACTGCTTGTGAGTGTTCAAACCCAAGCCTTTTTCGCGAAAAAGGCTAGGGTTCACCCAAAAAGGCAGATAGCCTGCGGGTATATCAGAAATTCACTCCGACCCCACCAATTCTAGAAAAGGGAAGCCAGAAATAAATTTATAGAACTGAAAGGCTCGAACATGACAATAACATTTAACAAATTCAACAAAAGCAAAATCGCCAATGTAAACTTGGCTCCAGCATTTAGGCGGGATGAAACATCCTCGGATTTTTTTATTATCAGCGGCAAAAAGAATGTCAAAGACACTGCCAAAAGAGTGAGCCTTAAAGGCTTGTAGAAATAGAATGAAAGAATGAAAGAAACTACTATAAAAGCAAAAAATATTATTGCGCGTCTGGTTTTCATGGAATTCAAATCTGTATTTTTTTTGTAAATAAAATACGCCAAAGAATACATTGCAGAAATGCAAAATACCGTGAAATATGGCAGATTGTTGAAGCCTCCTCCAACAACAAACCACGCACTTGAAAATTTTATTGATTCTATTAAAAATATATTTATAATAGATACTGGAGTTTTTTTCAATCCGAACGGCTTGTAAGAATGAAAAAAGTTAAGCAGCATGCTCAAAGCCACAAGGGCGCCAAAAAAGCCGCTAACCAGAAAGCATATAGAAAGTCCGACAACCGCAAAAAGAAACATTCTGGAAGTTTGCTCTTCAACTGTCATTTCGCCACGAGCGAGTTTTTTCGCCGCGCGCTTCAGCGGATTTTTTTTGTCTTCTTCCAGATCTGATATATCGTTTAAGCCGTAAACAGAATGGTATGCTATTACTGCGCCAACAACAGCTGGAATTATTTTAAATATATTCAGCTCAGAGTAAAATGCCGCAAAGAATGTCGCTCCGGCAAGAAATTGTAATGTATTTCTTGGAATAGCATATCTCTGCGAAGATGAAAGGAAGTAGTCTATAATTTTCATTGTTATCAACTCATATGGATTTCCTATGAAAAATATGGTAAAATCCGACATTTAAAAATAGGCGGCTGATAATAAAATCTGGTAGGTATGGCATTAGCATGGTTATTGATAAAACTTGGCGCGGTTTTTCTTGCGGTATTGTTTGCCGCAAGCTCTTGGAAAAAAAATAAAAACAAAGTAAAGGCAGCTATTGCTGTTGGCCTGCTTCTCAGTTTTTTTGATTTCATTCTTGAAAATATCGGCAAGATTACTGGTTATTGGGAGAGCCTGCAGGGAAGTTTCTATATTTTTTATGTTCCGGTTGAAATAATGTTCATTACTTTTTTCGGCGGAATATTTTGGTCGCTCATGCTGCCGACGAGCAGGCATAATAAATTCAGCGTTGTCTTTATTCTGACAAGTATTTTATACGGAGTTTTCCTCGAAGCAAAGCTTGTAGATATAGGGCTTTTTGCATACGGCAATGGCTGGACAAGCTTTCATGCTCTGGCAGTATACACAATAATAATTTTTCTAATGCATGAAACGTTTTACTGGGCCTATGCAAAATTCTCAAAAGCCAAGTTCAAATGGATAGAGTTTGACGATTAAAAGTGTTAAGAATTTAAAACCATCTTAATCATCATTTCATATGCCTCAGTGGCTCAGCTCGGTAAAATTTTCGAGAAAGAGCGGCGCACTTGTAATGCGCAAGTCGGGAGTTCAAAGCAAATCCCTTTTCTCAGAAAAGGTCTTTGCAAACCCCAAAAGGAAGTTTGCAATATAATAAAAAAGAAAATCTCTCCTGAGGCTCCATTAAAATAATTTTAGTTTGAGGAAGAGCTATGAAAGAAATCAGCGTTGTGGTCTGTACGCGCAATGAAGAAAAGGTTATTGAAAATTGCCTGAGAGCTCTAAAAAACCAGAATCTGAAACCAGAGATAATTGTAGTTGATGGGCACTCAACAGACAATACTGTGAAGATAGCAAAAAAATTTGCTGATAAAATTGTTTATGATAATAAAGCCGGGATATCGGATGCGCGCAATGTCGGGGCAAAAGCATCTTCGGGAAAAATAGTTGCATACTGCGATGCTGACTGCGTGCCAAAAAAAGATTGGACGGAAAATATTGTAAAATCCATTTCTGGAAAAGTGATTGCTGTTTCCGGGCCGCTGGTTGCGATAGATGGCGGGCTGAAGCAAAAATTAGGATTCAAAATCTGGGCTGATATAGCCCCAAGAATTCTGGCAAAGCTAGGATACAACTGCCTGTGGGGTGCAAACATGGCAATTGAAAGAAAAACGCTTTTGGCAAATCCATTCAAAACAAGATTTTTGGAAGATTATGAAATGGGCTCAAGATTAAGAAAACTCGGAGGTGTGAGATTTTTGAAAAGCATTTCAATGCCAGCATCCACAAGGCGGTTCTCGCAGAGCTTTTATAGAATGTGCATTAAATATTATATTTTTGGAGTGGCAAAAATTAAGTTTAAAATTGAAGACCGCGGCTATTACAAATAATCTGATGCTTATGAAAAATATTTTGATAACTGGAGGGGCGGGATTTATAGGAAGCAATCTTTCTAAAAAACTTTTCAGGGAAAATAATATAATTGTTTTTGATAATTTTTCAGAGGGAAAAAAAGAATATGTTCCGGACGGGTGCGAAATAATCAAAGGGGATATTCTAGACAGCAAAAAAATAACAGACGCGCTGAAGGGCATTGATGTATGCTATCACTTCGCCGCAGATCCTCGGGTGAAAGAAAGTTTTTCCAGTCCGATAGAAAACTTTAATCAGGATGCCGCGGGAACTCTGAATGTTCTGGAGGCCTGCAGGAAAAATAATGTTAAAACAATTGTTTTTGCTTCTTCTTCTGTTGTGTACGGAAATGCAAAAACTCCCACACCAGAAACAGCTCCGATTTTGCCAATAAGCAATTATGCGGCCGCCAAAGCTGCAAGCGAAAATTACCTTATGTCATACTCCAGCCTTTACGGCATTAGGTCAGTAATAATCAGATACGCGAACATAATTGGACCGCATTCTACTCACGGAGTTATTTTTGATTTTTTCAGAAAGCTTAAAAAAAATCCCAGAGAGCTCGAGATTCTTGGAGATGGAAAGCAGAAAAAATCCTATTTGCATGTTTCGGATTCTGCGGATGCCGCAATTTTTCTGGAGGAAAAAGCTAAAGGCAATTTGGAAATTTTTAATGTCGGAAGCGAGGAGCAGATAACAACAAAAGAAATCGCGGATATAGTTGCGGAAAATCTCGGGCTGGAAAATGCAAAATACAAATATACTGGCGGCAGACAAGGATGGCCGGGGGATGTTCCCGCAATGCTGCTTTCAATAGAGAAATTAAAATCACTTGGGTGGAAGCCGAAAATTTCCAGCAGAGAGGCAGTTGCAGATGCTGTGAAATTTCTGTCCGAAAATTTCTCTTAGAGAACATAGCCGTTTGCCTCTTCCACAAGGCCGATTCCGCTCCCGAGTTTTGAAACATATATCTTTTTTCCGCTGACATACATATATTTCACTTTGCCTAAAAATTCCGAATAGTTGAATGTTCCTATTTTTTTGAATGTAAATTTGTGGGAAGAGTAAGTATCTATAATAAGAGATATGTTTCCGCCAGAATCTGAAATTAAAAATCTTGGCAGCTCTCCGTCAAGCTTCTTTACATTAAGCCCGCTGAATTTGTGCTTCTTGCCTGTTTTGGAATCATAAAAATTAAATTGTGAAAGAAGCTTGTAATCAACACCCATCAATTCTATTCTGGGCAAATAATATTTTAAAACTGATCCGTTCTCAAAAGTTATTCTACCCCAATACCACGGAACAAGAGGGCCGATAACAATAACTTTCTGCACATAGCATTTTCCTATAATCTTTTTTCCATTTAACTTTCCGCTAAAATTAAAATTCAGGTTTATCAGGGCGAAGCCTGCGAAAGTTTTGAAAAAAGACTCAAATTCATACACATCTCCATCTTTTACGGGCTTTGTAATTTCCAAGTTGCAGACCTCTTTGCCTCCTTTTTTTATAATAAGATTGTATCTCGGAAATTTTCCACTAATTATAATTTTCGCATTAATAGAATTAGACTCTATGCTTCTGCCGCTGATTTTTATTTCGCACCTATCATCTACAATGTCTTTTTTCTTTTGATCAAAATACCAGGAGCTCATAAACCCAGCACAGCTTTTTTCGGATTCTTTTGAAATAATTTTCTTTCCATTTATTTCAATATCTTCTGTGGTGCGGCCGAACATTGCCAGAAGCTGCCTGCTGTCCCTTGGCGTTGTTGGAGTGAATTTCATAAACCAATATTCTTTTCCAAAAAACGGGAGATCCTCGAAGCAGAAAAACATCGGATCCACCTGAGTTTTAAAATATTTTGGGGCGCGCAAAGATTTTATTGAATTATACTTAGATTTGATCGAGCTTATTCTGCTTTGTATATGCTTCTTTTCAATATCGGAAAGCGCATCAAAATACTTTTTCAGGAACATTGGTATATTTACATCCATTAATTCTGAAATCACCATAAAATCATCTTGAATAGATTAAATTATGTTTTTATAAGTTTGGTGTCAAGGGCGGGCTTTTCTTTTTTATCCTAAAATAGCAATATGCTTTTTTGGATGAGCCCTAGCCTTTTTTGCAAAAAAGGCTCGGGTTCGAACCCGCGACCCCCAGATTTCTTATTTTTCATTTGTGAATTTTTCACATCAAAACTCATAAACAAATATGAGTCTGGTGCTCTACCAGGCTGAGCCACCTTGACAAAGTTTGGTGGGCCCAACGGGATTCGAACCCGCGACCCCTCGGTTTTACTCACAGCTAAAAAGCTCATATTGCTCTTTCAGCGAAAGAGCCGAGTGCTCTACCAGACTGAGCTATGGGCCCATAGAAATCTGTTGCATGGAAGAGAATATAAATCTAATTTTTAGAGAAAAATTTATTTAGAATTCTTATCTCTTCCTTTCCCTTGTCAAAACCCTTTTCCACTGCCACCCAAACTTTCTCAATCTCGGAGAAGGAAATCCGCAGTATGCGCAGGTTTTTTTGTTTATGTGATAAGAATGCTTTCCACAGCGTCGGCAGCGTATGTGCGTGATTTTGTTGTGCTTGCCGAAACTTGAAGTTCCTTTTGAGACCATGTTAATCAACTGGTTTGAGAAGAGAAAGTTTATAAAGATTTTTCAAGAAGCTCGGCGCGGAGTAAACTCACGCGCCTCGCAAATTAGTGTGCGAAAATAAAAATTTACACATTGATAGCGAGCTGGTTTCGAGTTTACTCAAACCAGCGAGCGCTTCAGAATTTTTTCAATCATGCCGCAGGGCTTGCGTAAATTATTGTGTCGCCACGAACGAGAACAGGCCCGAGCTTCACAACCTTGTCATCCTTTCTTTCCTCGGCTTCCTCGAGCCAGATGTTCAAGTGCAAGTCAAAAGCCTGCAGCACACCTGTTATCTCAGAGCCGTTCTTTGTCTTCAGGATTACTCTCTTTCCTTTTGCTCGGTCCAAAACGTCCAGCGGGCGCGATGATGTTGTTGTCATAATGAAATCAAATCAAAAAATTTCTTCTGAAATT
>CAZROS010000024.1:0-8323 GCA_964601825.1 uncultured archaeon
CATCAATTTTATCTTCAGCAGCTGTCAGCATTCCTGTTACTCTTTCAAATCTTTTTTGCTCTTTCACATTTCCAGCTTCCTGATAATAATCCGCAATTGCAGCTGTCTTGTTTCCGAGCTTGTCCATTTCTATTTTCACATTTTCAAGTTTCAAAGCCATCTGCAAAAGTTTTGCAGAATCCGGAACCTCATCAACTTTTTCATATTCAACATCATTTGAGTTTCCTCTCTTTACGCATTTGACAAATTCCGCGCAACCGCGCTGATCGTTTCTCACAGATAGCTGACCGCCTTCTTCAGAACATTTTGTGTAAGCATCTTGAGGAACTTTGTCGCACTCAACTCCCCTTGAGCATTTTTCAATTTGGCATCCCTTGTCATCAAATAATTGTGTTAATCTTCCGCCACTTCCTTCGCATCTGTCTCTTTCAGCAGGCACAAGCAAACCAGGTGGGCATTTAGGTCCTTCTCTAGATTCTTTCTGGCAGTCAGTGACAACGCAGCCGCTGATAACTTTTGAAATTGGTTTTCCACCGAACTTCACGCATTTGTCAGCATCAGAATCAACTTGTGTTTTTGGCGGGCATGCGAGCGGCCTTGTGAAACCGCCGCCATATCCTGATGCGTCAGAAGAAGATGAAAATTGGCATTGCAAAACTGTGCAACCGCTGTGATCAGTAAATTTGTTTGGAGTGCCGCCATTTGTTGTGCATTTGTCAAATTGATCTTGAGATATTGTCGGGCAAGTATTTGTCTGCGGGCAAACTACTCTTTGCCCGCCCGCGCCATCTGATTGCTGATAGCAACCTTGTGGAACATTTCCATACTGTCCTTCACCGGGCTGCCTCTGCCCTTCCGGTGGTTTATATTCTGGGCATTTGTCAACAATTTTCCATCCCGGAGGCACATCGCACGGGCTTCTGTAAAATGAACAATGATTCGCGTCATCAACTGCTGTTGTAGATTTTTGCTCGCAGGTCTTGTAAGTTGGTTGCGGAGCATATGTTGGTCCCGTGCTATAGGTTGTGCATGTTGCGCTTGTACAGTAACCGCCACCGCTTCCAGAAGTGCACCAGTTCGCTCCTGCATTTTTGCAATCGCTGTCTTTATAACAATACCATGGAGTTCCTGAGCCGCATTGAGGTGCTTGATAAGTTGTTGAAGTATAAGTCGGATATGTTCCGCCTGTGTAAGTTGAACCTGGATATCCCGGACCAGAGGATGTGCAAACTCCCCCCGAACAAAAATGCGAACTGCATTCTTCATTAAGGCTGCATCTCTCCCCATCATTTTTGGTGCTGGTTGTTCTGTAGGTTGTTGTTGGATAAGTTCCGCTCGTGTAAGTTGGAGCAGTGTAGGTTGTGCCGGAATATGTAGTTGTTGGGTAATAAGTTGTTGTAGTTCCATCAGTATGAGTAGTTCCAGTATAGGTTGTTGTTGGGTAGTATGATGTAGTCGTGGATTGATATGTTGTAGTCGGATAAGTTGTTGTGGTTGATGAAGTTGTTGTGGGCTGGTAAGTTGTGGTTGGCGTGGCCTGACAAGTTCCGCCGCAATATCCGCTCTGGCAGTCAGAATTGGAAATGCAGGTTTCTCCATTAGCTTTTTGAGCCAAAGCCCCAACAGAAAGAATTGTAATAAAAATTACAGCAAAAACTAAAACAGAAGCGGAAAATTTTATTCTGCTACAGCAGAATTTTTCATTTTGCATGCAAATTTATTCTTATAACCTATTTATAAAGATTTTTGCTGCGCACTTTACAAAGTTTGTAAAGCTTATTCTAAGAAATATATTTTAAAAGGGAGTTTTCTGAAAGCTTTTTATGCTAGCAAAGCAATCTTATATATAGAGCTTTCCTAAAGCAAAAGGTGTTCAAACTAAATGCGAAATCCAAGAGCAAAGCAGTAAAGTCGCGCGCTTCTAGTTCTAAATCTAAAAAAACTTTCTATGTTACAACTCCGATTTATTATGTGAATGATATCCCGCATATCGGGCACGCTTACACAACAATCGCGGCAGATGTTCTCGCGCGCTTTCATAGGCTTAGAGGGGAAAAAGTTTTTTTCCTTACTGGAACAGATGAGCACGGGCAGAAAATTGCAGAAGCTGCGAAAGCTGCTGGACTAAAGCCAAAAGAATTTTGCGACAAAATTTCCCCGCGCTTTGCAGAAGCTTGGAAGAAATTAAATTTAACTCCAGATTTTTTCATACGCACAACAGACCCAAGGCACGAAAAAATCGTGCAGGAGGTTTTGCAAAAAATTTACAAATCTGGTTTGATTTACAAAGGAAAATACAGCGGGCTTTACTGCGTGGGCTGCGAGCGATTTTATGCTGAGGGTGAACTGGCTAATGGCAAATGCCCGCTTCACCCAAACAAAGCGCTTGCAGAAAATTCTGAGGAAAATTATTTTTTCAAGCTTTCCAAATTCCAGAAAATTCTTCTCGCTGCAGTTGAAAATCCGAAAGACAAAAACCATTATGAGATTTTGCCAGCTGAAAGAAAACACGAGATTCTTAACAGAATCCGCGGCGGGCTTGAAGATGTTAGCATTTCGCGCAGCCAGCTGACTTGGGGAATTCCAATTCCTTGGGACAAGAAGCAAACGATTTACGTTTGGTTTGATGCACTTCTCAATTATTATTCTGCTTTGCAGTTCAATGGAAAAAAAGAATTCTGGGAAAATCAGGCAGAGTTAATTGGAAAAGATATTCTCTGGTTTCACTCTGTAATTTGGCCTGCAATGCTGATTGCGGCAAAAATAAAGCCACCAGCGAAAATTTTCGCGCATGGCTTCTGGACAGTTGATGGTCAGAAAATGAGCAAGAGCTTGGGAAATGTTGTGGATCCGTTTGCAGTTTCTGAGAAGTATGGGGTGGATGCGCTGCGCTTTTATTTGTTCCGCGAAGTTTCCTTTGGGCAGGACGGGGATTTTTCAGAAGCAAGATTAAAAGAAAAAATAAATTCTGACTTGGCTGACGGGCTTGGAAATTTGCTCAACCGCTCGCTTGTGCTTTGCGAGAAATATTTTGCCGGCGTTGTTCCAGAGAAAATATTTGATAAAGAAATTGCGGCTGCTGCAGAAAAATTAATTTCAGAATATGAGAAAGATTTGGAGAGCTTTAATTTCCATGCTGCGCTTGACAAGATTTGGAATTTTATTTTTTCCTTGAACAAATACATAAATGACACAAAGCCATGGGAAGTTTCCGATAGAAAGGAGTTATCCAAAATAATTTATACACTTCTGGAATCTTTGAGAATAATTTCTGTTCTAACTTATCCATTTATCCCAGAAACTTCAGAAAAAATATTTGCGCAATTGGGATTGGGCAAATCAGAAATCAGCTTTTCCACATTAGGCAAATTTGGCTTTTTAAAATCCAAAAGCAAAATTGCAAGAGGTGAGATTTTGTTTAAGAAAATTGAGAATAAAGAAGTGAAGAGCGCGCCTGGTAATATGGAAAAAGGAAAAAATGAAAAACAAAAATCCGCGCCTGCTATTGCGCCTCAAAGCGCCATCACAGTTCCTTATTCTGAATTTGCAAAACTGGATTTGCGCGTTGCGGAAATTTTATCCGCTGAAGAGATTGCCGGCTCAGACAAGCTTTTGAAACTGCAAATTTCCGTTGGCGGCGAGAAAAAGCAGATTGTCGCTGGAATAAAAAGTTCCTATTCTCCAGCCGAGCTTGTTGGAAAGCAAATAATTGTTGTGAACAATTTGGAGCCGCGCGAGTTCAAGGCAGTTGGGCTCACGAGCTATGGAATGCTTTTGGCTGCTGATTCTGAGTCAGGCCCGATTTTGCTGACAGTTGATAAGAAAGCAAAAGCTGGGGCGAGGATAAAGTAAAAAAGTTTTTTTGAAACATATTCTCCACAATAGAAATTGCTTTTAACCTGCTCTGCGAATAATTTTCATGTGGTATAATGCCAAGATTAATTCCAACCCCAGGGCTTTCGATAAAAATTGCAGTTGCGCTGGATATAATTGGAACTCTGATTATTGAGCAAATGGGCTTTCTGCTGAACATACCCTTTTACCATCCAATAATTCTTGCAGCCGCGCTTGTGCTTGCGTATGCTCTTTTCCGCTGGAGAGATGAAATTGCTGTGAGCATGATAGAATTCACACACCCATTTTCTGATGGCGCGCACAAGAAAGCAGCAGGCGAGGCAGCAGAAATTATTTCCGCGCCTGTCCAGATTTTGGCGCATGGATTGGTTTCACTTCATAAAGATTTTGAAGATGTGAAAGAGAATTTGAAAGCGAAAAGCATCCGCGCGCAAGCTACAAATGGAAAGAAAAATAGATTTTCTGGGAAATAAATTCCTTAACTATTGCGGAGTTACTAAAGCTTATATATAACTTCTGCGCATATATTTACAGGTGATAGCAGTGAGAATAGGCAACTTAAGAAAAGGCATCAGCAATATCGGAAGACGCTCAGGAGAGTTTTTCCAAAGACACCCACTCCTTTATTCTAGTCTGCCGCTTATAGCCAGAGGCGCGGCCATTGGCGCAGGTCTTGTTCTAGGAGTTTCGCATTTGAACGGCGCAGAAGCTTCGTCTTATTCATATCATATTTCCGGCCATATTCAAAATATGTTTGGCGTTTATTATAATGGCCATGGAGATATGACATATCTAATAGGCACTGGTCATCAATCGGCAGGAGAAGGTGCACTAAATAGTTGTTTTGCAGTTCATGTCGGACCGGATGTCTCTGATTCTTCTCTCCGAAATCTTGAAATTGGCGATCACATTGATGTTGATGCGACACCTATTCTAGATTCTGAAAATCCATTTAAAGATTCGAACACTGGTAATTGCGATATTCTTGCAGAAGGAAAATATGAAGCAATTGGAACTCATAAATATCCGAGCGGCGATGGTGTTAATTACGCAGGTATAGCATTAGTTGGCGGCATTGTATCTGCAGCAATTTTAACTTTGTCAAGGGGGAAAAAAAGAAATCCCGAAGACTCGAGAAAAGAAGTTGCAGAAGTTCCAAAAGAAAAATAAAAAAATAACTTTTCAATCCCTTGCCACATGAGCAAAATTCGGGCAGAGAATCACAAAGTCCTCGTCCACGCCCGCAATATCCCCGTTCAAAGCAACGCAGGTTTTTCTAAGCTTGTCAATAGCGCGCTTCAATTCAGAAATGTCTTTTTCCTTGAGAGGCTTTATTTTCAAAAGAACAATAGCGCCCTCGCGCACAGCTTTCTGCACGCGGTCAGTGTCTGCGAAATCTTCAAGCCTGTCCACGCGGATTGGAACTTTCGCTCCTGCTGCATCAGACTGCGTGTCAAGCTCAATATATTCCTCTTCTCCGAGTTCCGAGAAACTGCCTCCAAATAATTTACCAAGCACTCCCATTTTATCACCTGAATTTTCTAAAATTTATCAGTTTTGCCTAAATATAAAGCTTTTGTTTTGATTATTTTAGTGATTATAAAATAAAAATTAAATCTCAAGCCAGCATTTCAATTTTCACAGGCAGATTTATTTTCAAATCTCTCATTTCATGTGTTCTTTTTCTAAATCCAAGAACTGCAACGCCAGTAACCTTTCCGGTTTTCTCATCAATCCTTTCAGAAATTCCTTCACCCGCGTCTCTGAAAAAACCTTTTGCGAACTCGCCGATATTTATCTCTAGAAAATCTCCTTCCTCATCATAGTAAAGCTGCATTTGGCCTTTCATATTCATCATCTAATTTCTTCAACAAAATATGCTGTTATTATGAATCCTTTCCCATTAGTATATTTGACTATCACCCTTAAATACTTTGCTTTTGACTCGCGGCTTTTGTGGTGAGTGTAAAAATATTTTATTTCAGAATCAAAGGAAACTCCAGTTATTTTCTGAGGATTTTTTATTGCCTCTTCAATTAAGTTCAGGCAGTTCTGCATTTCGGGATGCTTCTTGATGTGGTTGTATCTTTCTTCTGTAAGATAAATTGTTCTGCCGGTTTTGTCAACAACTTGTAAAACTTTCTCCATGAATATTATCTGCAAGCCCAGTTTATAAGAATTTATTTCTCCTTCTCCCCTTCAATTGTTGAAACCGCATTCCACAAAGCAGTTCGCGTATAAGTTGGCAAGTTGGAATCATTGGAAATTTCATCAAGCTCTGCAATCACTTGGCTCGCGCGCATTTTTATTTCAGCTTTCTCATCCTGAAGAACTTTTATGCACTCGGAAATTCTTTCCTTCACATTTCGCGGCACTGTGTGATCCTGGGTTATTTGAGTGAGTAGAGGGATTGCTTGCTCGAATGGCATTTTGAACACCTAACATGTTTCTCTGAAAAGAATTCTGTTGTGAGGTATTTAAAGGTTTTTTGCGAAGGGCAGATGCAGGAACGATAAATTGATAAAATTACTGCAGATGCACTGAGCAAAAGCTAATATCCGAAACTTTCCAACGTTTTTGAGAATTCCTCTTCGGAAAATTTTATTTTCCCTTCTTTCTCCAAATAGAAAAGCATGCTCCCGTAGTTTGGTTTTTTGTTTTTCAAATCAAACCCCAGCTCGGAAATTGTTTCTTTCACAGAATTTTCCTCGCCTTCAACTTCAACAAACTTTCCCAGCTTCTCAACTTCATCAACAGCAATCTCAACTCCAGATTTTTTCCAAGTCTCACGGATTTTGGAAATTACCCTGCGGCCAACCATTGCTTTTGAAAGCAAAACAGCAAGCGCAGCTGGTTCGGAAATTTCAAAGCTGCTTTCCCGCCATCGCATGTCATCCACAAATTCTTTTATTTCTGCTGCGGGTTTCTTTCCTTCAACCAATCGAATGCGCACAACAAAATACCCCTGCTTTAATCCTGCTCCTGGAATCCAATCTTTTGGCTCGAAAATTATATCAGCCATTTTTCTTTTTCCAGAATTTTCAAATCCCAGCTCTAAAAGTTTGCCGCTTATGTCCGCGTCCAGAGAAAAGCGCGCCTCGAATTCTATCATTAGTTTTATTGTTATCAAACATTTAAATTGCCGCCTGAAAGAAATTATATGCCTTCCAATTATTCTCCAGCAATACAAGCAGCCCTGAAAAAAATAAAAGCTGATGCGGGCGATAGAGTTAGGCTGACAAAAAAAGATGGCGTTGCCTATGAAGGCTTGCTAATGCCGCGCATTGAGCTCGGAGACAGAAACTGCGTTGTTCTGAAATTGGACAGCGGATACAATTTGGGCTTGCGCTTTGAGGCTGGATGCAAAATTGAAAAAGCGAAAACTTCTGAGCCGAAAAAAATAATCTCAGAGGAAAAATTTGAATTGGGAAAAATTTCCTCTGAATATTTGAATTTGAAATTCAATCCGAAAAATCCTGCGGTTTCTCTTATAGCAACCGGCGGAACAATCGCCAGCAGAGTGGATTACAAAACCGGCGGTGTGAAAATGTTAATGGAGCCTGCGGAATTTTTGCATAATGTTCCGGAGCTTGCAGAATTCGCAAACATAAAAAAAATTCTAACTCCGTTCACAAAAGCAAGCGAGGATATGGATTATAAAGACTGGCAGAAAATTGCAGAGCTCGCTGCTGCTGAATTAAATTCCGAAACGCGCGGAATTATTATCACGCATGGAACTGACACTTTGCACTACACAGCTGCTGCGCTTTCTTTCATGCTTCCGAATTTATCAAAGCCAGTTGTGCTAACAGCAAGCCAGCGTTCAGCTGACCGCCCGAGCTCGGATGCGTGGATGAATTTGGTTTGCGCTGCGCGGGCAGCGCTTGGAGAAATTTCCGAAGTTGGAATCTGCATGCACGCGAGCACGAATGATGATTACTGCGCTTTTATCCGCGGGGTTCGCGCGCGGAAATTGCACACCTCGCGCAGGGATGCATTCCAAGCAATCGGCGGAGGATACCTCGCTGCAGTTTGGCCGCACGGAAAAGTTTTTGAAATCAAAGAAACGAAATTCAGAAAACGCTCAGCTGAAAAAATTATTGCCGACACAAAATTTGAGCCGCGCGTTGCGTTTGTAAAAGCTTATCCAAACTCTGATCCGAAAATTTTGGAATATTTTTGGAACGCGGGCTGCAAAGGTTTTGTAATTGAGGGAACCGGCTTTGGGCATGTGCCCACGCAGGCAAGCAAGAGCTGGATTCCTGCGATTAAAAAAATTGTAAAGGACGGGCTGCCTGTTGCAATTGCTTCGCAAACTCTTGCCGGCAGAACAAACAAAAATGTTTACGCAAACCTGCGCGTGCTTTTCTCAGAAGCCGGCGCGGTTTTTGTTGAGGATATGCTGCCGGAAGTTGCGTTTGTAAAATTGGGCTGGGTTCTCGGGCATGAAACAGATTTGCAAAAAGTC
>CAZROS010000025.1:0-8247 GCA_964601825.1 uncultured archaeon
GCTCTGCAATTGAAATTTCTTTCTTCGGCAGGATTTCTGCGATTTGTACGCCCATAAGTTTTGTTGGGAGGTTGATTTTATAAATTGCGCATAGAAATTATTTTCATGCTCCTCTGCCCCTCCTGCAAGCGAAATTATGCTGTGCGCGCCTGCCTATTTTGCGGCGCGCAAGTTTGCGCAGAATGTTTTTCTCCAAGCGGCTGCAAGATTTGCAGGGGAAGGAAGATGTGAGCGAATGGGAGAGAAAGAAATTATCAAAAAACTTAGAACCTTATCAGATAAAAAATATCTCGCCAGTTATAAAAAATTTGGAATAAACACAAGAGAAGCTCTGGGAGTTTCTGTTCCAGAAATAAGAAAGCTTGATAAAGACATAGGAAAAAACCACGCGCTCGCGCTTGAATTGTGGAAAAGCAAAATTCATGAAGCGAAAATTTTAGCAGCTCTTATAGACAATCCAGAGAAAGTTTCAGAAAAACAAATGGAAAGTTGGGTAAAAGATTTTGATTCGTGGGATGTATGCGATGCAGTCTGTATGAACTTGTTCGACAAAACAAGATTTGCTGAAAAGAAAATTTTTCAATGGTCAAAAAGAAAAGAGGAATATGTGCGCCGTGCAGCTTTCGTTCTTATTGCGTCACTTGCTGTTCATGACAAAAAAGCCCCAGATTCTGAATTTGAAAAATTCTTTCCATTAATAAAGAGCGCCGCAGCAGATGAAAGAAATTTTGTAAAAAAAGCAGTCAATTGGGCTTTGCGCCAGATGGGAAAGAGAAATGAAAATTTGAGAAAATCTGCTCTGAAAGCAGCAGAAGAAATTTTGAAGAATGATTCTAAATCCGCAAGATGGATAGCGCTCGATGCAATAAGAGAACTAAAAAAGAAAATTATTTTAGTTTCATCTGGATCCAATAATTTCTCTTACTGATTTGTAATGCTCCTCCAAGCAGAATTTAATAAACCCGCCAATATCAGTTTTTCTTCCCTCTTCAATCGCATCAAAATATTTATTTCTTTTGTTGGGATCAAAAACAAAAATTGGGCAGCCAGCTTTCAAAAGAATCCAAGAATGCAAAAGCCTGGCAACTCTGCCATTTCCATCCGCGAAAGGATGGATTGAAACAAAAATAAAATGAGCTATTGCGCCAAGCAGAAGAGGATTTATTTTTCCCTCATTTTTTTCTATGAAATTCAGCAGCGCAGCAACAGCCATATCAATTTCTAATTTGGAAGAAGGGAAGCCGGACTCCGAGCCAAGCACTCTTTTCTTCCCATAATAAAACTCTCCGGCGCTGTCCAAAATATTTTTTGTCAATGCTTTATGCAAGTCCTTTATTCTATTCGCTGTAATTTTTTCCCTGTAAAAGCTGTATAAAATTTCTATCGCTTTCTTAGCATTTATTATCTCTTCTATTTCAAGCGGCGTCAGCTTTACTGGCCGGTTTTCTAAAATTCTTTTCACATCTTCGGGCAGGGCGGTATTTCCTTCTGTGACAGTTGTTGAGTATATGTGCAGCTGAACAAGCTTGTCTTCAAGCTTTTTTGAGCGCATTTCCGGAAGCTTTGGAAATTTGAATTTTCTGGAAAAATTTCCATACCCAAGCCCAAGAAAGTTTGTGTAAAAGAAACTAAGGTCATTCAAATTCGCTTCAATTACGAGGGGGTTTTTCTTTTCTATCCTAAGAAAAGAATTCTCGGAAAAAAATCTGGCCGCATTTTGAACAGTTGGCCTGGAAAGCTTTGTTGCTTTGATAATATCCTCACTTTCCATGCGGCCCCTTTGAAAAACCGTTTTGAACAATTCAACAGGATTTTTTTGCAAAAATAAATTATAATCCTTTCCTCTAAGTTTTGACCAGCCCAAAAATGCCAAACAATTTGCTGCGCCTTCTTGCAATGCAAGATCTTTTGAGATAAAGCCATCTTTTACAAGAGTTCTAATCCTTTCTAATATTGTTCTTTCGTTTACTTGTTTAAGAGAAATATTCATCTCAAGATAACGCCCAAGCTTTTCTGCTCTCGGGCTCTCAATTTGAGGCAAATAATACAAAACATCAAATTTTGACAGTGTGCGCATATAGTAAAAATATATCGTATATTTATAAAGCTTTTCGCTCAAACTTACAATAATTTTTTACGATAGAAACACAAAGTAAAAATTTCACGTTTCATTTTGGGCTTGCCCAATCAACGTTCTAATTTTTCAAATTAAATTTTTCCTATTCCAAGCTCTGCAAAGCTTCAATCAAGCCCGCGACAACAGCTTTGTCAGCAGGAAAGCCCAAAGCATTCTTGAAGCGCTTCTGGCCCATCTGGTTCACAAAGCCCTTTGAGATTGAGATTATTTCGCTCTCGCCCTCTTCTGACTTTGCTTTTTTCCTTGCGACTTCCAAAAATTTGTTGTTCCCGAATTTTATTTCCTTTGCTGTTATTGTTTCAAATTCTACCATTGTTCTCAACTCCTTTTTCTAAATTTGTTTTTTTCTATAGGTGAATATAATTTTCAACGAGCTCGCAACTTTTCGTGAACTCAAAGTTGCTCGCGTTAATGTGTAAATTTTTATTGACACACAATGACAGCGAGCGCTCATGAGTTTACTCTGCAAACGAAATTTTAAATTTCGTTGCACAACTGGAATCTTGTTGATTCCAGTGTGCGCAAAAACAAAGAGTTTTTGCTGCACAGCAAAACTTTAAGTTTTGCTTGTGAGCGCGAGCCATTCAAATTAACGTAACGCTTTCAACCTCCACATTCTCAACTCCTTTGACTTTGTGGATTTCATTTTCAATTTTGTCTGTGTCAGAGCCGCCCGCGTCCGGAGCAATAATCAAAAGCCTGAGCCTGCTTATTCCAAATCCAATTGGCTCAATTTTAGAATCCTGCACTTTCATCTTTTTGGAAATCTCTTCCTTGACATTTTCCAGATTCACTTCCGGAGAACTCGGTGTTATGTTCAAAGCAATTGCGACTTGTCCCATTTTCAATCTGTCCTAATTTTTGTAAAATCTATTTGCAGAGAAAGTTTATAAAGATTTTTAATTCAAGGTCCTTCAAATCCGCACTTGCAATTATAGGGAACAGACTGGTTTTTGCAGCGCGCGCACCTTACAATCTCGGTCTCGCCGCAGCTTGGGCATTTGAACTTTACAAAATTATCCTGGCCGGCAAGGCTTGTTCCGCAGGTTAAGCATTTTAGTTTCATGAAATCACTGAACTTTTCATTATGTTGTTTTTAAAGTTAAGATTTATAAAGTTAGTTTAAGCTCCTATAGTCTAGCTTGGAAATTAGAGCAAATAGGATACAAGGTTGCGGCGAAGATGAGATGCGCGAAAAAATAAAATATGCGCATCTCAGCTGAGCAAACACCTTGAGACCGGGGTTCAAATGACAATGTGTGGTGTTCCAATTTTATTGGAACTAATATTAGAACACCTCACATTGTCACCGAAACCTTTTCGCGAAAAAGTTTAGGGCTAATCCCAAAAGGCAGATTGCCTTCTGTGATATTGTAAAAGAAAATCCCCGTGGGAGCACCAAACATTATAAACACTTCTAGCGAACACTTTTCATGACAGACTGGTTCATGGAATTGGTAAAAGCACTTTGGATTCTTCTTCCAGCCTATTTCGCAAATGCATCTCCACTAATCGCACATGGCCACAAGCCAGTTGATTTTGGAAAAAACTGGATTGACAAAAAAAGAATTTTTGGCGACAGCAAAACGATTGAGGGCTTCGCTGTCGGAGTGCTGGCGGGATTTTTCGTTGGCGTGCTTCAGGTTTTTCTCCTGCAGCCACAGCTTTCAAACTTTTTTTCCTTCAGTGAGCAAATCCCTTTGATGAGCATATCGCTAGCTTTTATAATTTCCTTCGGTGCGCTTGTTGGAGATTTAGCCGGCAGTTTCATTAAGCGCAGATTCAATATGCCTCCCGGAACAGACGCACCCTTCCTCGATCAGCTCAACTTCGTTTTCGGCGCTGCATTTTTTGCAATGTGGTTTGTGCAAATAACTTTGGAAATGTTTTTCCTTATGCTGATAATAACTCCGATTGTGCACAGGCTAGCAAATATTTTCGCGCACAAAATAAAAATAAAAAAAGTCCCGTGGTGATTTTTTTGGAAGAATATTCAATAAAAAAATATTTGAAACTCGCTGATATTGTAACCATCTTCAGCCTGCTCAGCGGATTTCTAGCAATTGTTTTTTTCAGCCGCGGAAAATTTTACGAGGGAATGATTGCGCTTTTGTTTGCGGCTTTTTTTGATTGGACGGATGGAAAAGTTGCAAGAGCAGGAAAAATTGGAGGGACTGCCTTTGGAAAAGCTCTTGATATTTCAGATTTGCTTTCTTTTGGGGCTGCGCCAGCTCTGTTTATCGCGCAAATTTTGCCAAATTATTTCGGCTACGCGGCCGCAGGATTTTTTTTAACAGCCAGCCTGCTGCGGCTCGCACGCTTCCAGATTACTGAAACAAAATTTTCAATTGGAATGCCAACGACTTTGAATGGGCTGATTTTTCCCGCAATTTATTTTTTGCAGAATTATTTAGGCTTTAGCGAATATTTTTATGCCGTTGCTGCTCTCGTTTCCTCGGCATTGATGCTGAGCAATTTTGAGATAAAGAAAATAATTTGATTTTATGAAGTCTGTTTTTTCTAGCCCACATAGATACGAAAAGCGCCTAAACTATCCAATAGTTTCTGCATACATGAAAAACCGAGACAAGCACATCAGAAATTTTCTGTCAGGAGGAAAAGGCTCGCTGTTGGATTTGGGCTGCGGGACAGGATATTATTTGAATGGCTCAGTAAGGAATTTTTCAAAAATAACTGCAGTGGATTCCTCAAGGCAAATGCTAAACATTTTTTTCAAAAATAACATCTCAACGAAAATTTCAGTTTTTCGCGCGGACGCTCTTAGATTTTCCACAGGAAAGAAATTTGACAATGTAATTTGCATAGGGCTTTTGAATTATTTTTCAGAAAAAGCTGCCCAAAAATTAATTGAAAAAATTTATTTCTTTGCGAAAACTGGCGGCAAGGTTTTGCTTACGGCTCCGTATTCAGAAAGGCTCTCAGGCCATGCTTACAAAGCAATTTGGCGCGCCCGCGGCACAAAAATAAATTTATACTCAAAAAATTTCCTTCTGGAAAAAATGCGCGCAGCAGGCTTCAAAAAAATAAAAATAAAAAACGCAAAAGACTTTCCGACTTTCCACATAATTTTAGAGGCTTCCAAATAGGCTCACAGAAAAGAAAATCAATGCTGCGGTTTTTACCACGCGCGCAACAATAGCGAGCAAGGCAAATTTTTTGAAATCCATTCTAAGCGCGCCGACAACTATCATTATCGGATCTCCAACAAAAGGTATCCATGGCGCGGCGAGCAAAACAAGAGAGCCATACTTGTCCAAAAGTTTTTGCGCCTCTCTTTCTTTTTTCGGCTCGCGCTTTACTAGAAAGTTGTGCAGCCCCTTCAAGCCTATATAATAATTTGAAACAGCCCCAATGAAGCCGCCGATAACAGCAACAATAAAAACACTATAGCTGTTGAAAAATTTTGCAGCCAAAAGTATTGAAGGCTCTGATGGAAGCGGCAAGATAGATGCAGACAAAATAGTGTTCAAAAACAATCCAAGCAAGCCCAGTTGCTCAATTGAAAAAACCATAGGTATAATTTCCAAAATGAATTTAAATACAGATTTGCATTTATGGCTCATGAAGCAGGCAATTGTTTTGCGGACAGATTTGAAAATGGGAAAAGGAAAATTGGTTTCTCAGGGCGGGCACGCTAGCATTGCTGCTCTGCGAAAAACCTCAGAAGAGGATGCGGACGAATGGGAATCTGAGGGAATGAAAAAAGTTGTGCTGAAAGTTTCTTCGGAATCTGAATTGGTGAAAATTTTTGAGCAGGCAAGAAAAGCAAAACTTCCGGCTGCAATAATTCATGACGCCGGACTGACACAAATTGAGCCGGGCTCGCCTACTGCTGTTGGAATCGGGCCTGCGGACGATGGCGAGATAGACAAAATCACAGGAAAATTAAAACTGCTTTAGGAAATTTTTATGCCATTCATAGAAGATTTCATAAACACAAATTACATTGCGCCGCTGTGCAAATACTACACTCTGCCAGGCACGCTGACTTATGGAATTATTTTGGTTTTGGCAGTTGCCGGAGTTTACAAGCTTCTGCAAAAGCTGGAAATAAAAATCGACAAGCATTTTTTCTATGCGTTGCTTCCATTTATAATTTATGGCGGCTGGACGCGGGCTTTGCGCGACCACAATTTGTATGATGGTTGGTGGTGGTGCTCGCCTCCGATTTACTTTTTGATTTTCGCTTTAGCATTTGGCTCTTTGCTGATTGGAGTTGGCTTGCAGAGAAAATTCAAATTTGATTATTGGAAGTTTATGGTTTTAGTTGGAGCAGCCTTGCTCGCTTACAATTTAACTCTTACGCAAATCACAAACTTCTCCGCGCTAGGAACAATTTTAGGAATTTGGATTATTTTTGTTATTGCTTTTTTCACGATTAGCAAATACAAGCCCGCGTGGCTTAGCAAAACAAACGCGGGAATTTTGTCCGCGCACTTGCTTGATGGAACGAGCAGTTTTGTCGCAATACAATTCTATGGATATTATGAACAGCATGTGCTTCCGGGATTTTTGATTTCAATTTTTGGCCCGTGGATAATGTTTCCTCTGAAAACAATTGTTGTCTGGGGCGTGCTGTATTTAATTGACAAAGAATACAAAGGCAAGCCAGACCAAGAGCAGTTCTTCAAAAACTTTTTGAAAATAATAATTTTCATTCTCGGAGCCGCGCTTGGAATCAGGGATATGCTGACTGTGAGCATGCTTGGGGTTTAAGAATTTGTTTTCCTATTGTTTTTCATGGAATATTTCACAAACTCCCAAGGCATCGGCGGCCGACTTCGTCAAAGAATTTCAGATTTCGTTGTTGAAGAAATTCCGCCGAAAAATCTTTCGCACAGCCAGCTTGAGCGGAAATTAAAAGAGAAAAAATTTAGCCCGCATTACAAGCATACAATCTTCTGGATGGAAAAATTCAACTGGGACACGCATCAGGCATTGCAAGAAATTGCCAGAAAGCTTCATGTAAGCCAGAGCAGATTTGGAATTGCCGGCACAAAAGACAAGCGCGCGGTTACAAAGCAGAGGGTTTCTGCGTGGGAAATTTCTTCCGAGCAATTAGAGAAAGTAAAAATCCGCGACATAAAGCTTTATGGTTTTGAGCCAACGGACAAAAAGCTCCAGCTTGGCGAATCCGGCGGAAATAAATTTGAAATAATAATCAGGGATACTGATTTGCCGAAAGATGAAATTGAAAAAAGATTGGCAGAAACATTCTCACAACTGCAAAAAGGAATCCCAAACTTGTTCGGTCCGCAGCGCTTTGGTGAAGTCCGCAAGATAACGCATTTGGTTGGCGCGGAAATTTTGAAAGGGAATTTTGAGCAGGCCGTGAAAATTTATCTCACAAAAGCTTTTGATGCAGAACCAGATGATTCAAAAGAAGCCAGAAATTTTCTGGCTGCCAATTGGAACAAAAAAGGATTTGCAGAAGCCGCAGAAAAATTTCCGCAGCGATTGAAATATGAGGTGGCGTTGTGCAATTATCTTGCGCAAAGTCCAAAAGACTTTATTGGTGCTTTCAAAATATTTCCGAAGAAACTGCAAAAAATGTTTGTGAACGCGGTTCAGGCTTGGATTTGGAATGAATGCGCAGAGGAATTGTGGAGCAGGAAAATATTTCCGGATAAAGTAAAAATATTTGGTCACGAAACAAAATTATCAAAATCCGGCGAGGCAGACAAAATTATTCTCCAAATTCTTCAGAGAGAAAAGATTTCTCCAGAAGATTTTCAGATAAAAGAAATTCCGGACATAAGCTCAAGCGGCGGCGAGCGCGATTTTCTTTTGAAGCCAAAAGATTTAAAAATTGCAGAAATTTTTGCTGACGAATTCAATTCAGGAAAGCTTGCGGCAAAAATTTCTTTCTCGCTCCCGCCGGGCTCATATGCAACAATTCCGCTGAAAGAAATTATTAAAGGGGGGAATTAGGATTAGCCTAAAACTGTGACATTGTGAGGTGTCCCAATTTTATTGGAACTAATATTCGAACGCCACACAATGTCAGGGGGCGCAGCCCCCTGCGGTTTGGAAGGCTTTTAACCTTTTCTTTCCCATCTCTCTGGTGATTCAATGCTTTCATTCATAGA
>CAZROS010000026.1:0-8077 GCA_964601825.1 uncultured archaeon
CTGTTTTCACTTCTGTTTCGCATTCCCCGCTTTCCAGATTTCCATCAGAGGCTCCGACAAAAATCTGCAGAACGCTCGCCTGCATTTCAGAATCAAGGCTGTAAGTGTGCGCTGGCAAATCTGCGCATATTCTGCTGTTGGCAATTCCCTCATCCGAAGTCATGCATGTGCGGTAGTGGTCAGAATGCAAAGCCCTGCATGAGCTTTCTATTACGCTTTTGGAAAATCCAATATATTTCGCAGCTGTTGTAAGATTTAAATTTTCAGTTTCAGGAATGCGCAACTCACTTTTTACTGCGCTCACAATTTCTTCAGGCTCATCGCAGTAAACATTATCAGGATTTTTTTGCGCGCCATAATTTAAAATTTCACAGCAGTCGGCAAAAATTTCCGCGCCTGCTTTTGTTGTTCTCAGGCTTTTCATTTTTTCCGGAGTTAATTGAGCAAATGGCTGGCCTGGCCACATCAAAGCTTCGCCGCAGCCAGCAGCCCCTCTGCACAAATCATTCAAATCTAAACATGGAATTCCAAATAGATCCGAGGTTTTTTTCCAGTTTATTCCCTGCAAGCCCGCCCCCTTTTCCGTAGCAAATTTTCTAACAACTTCGGCTAAAAATTCTTTTCCTGTTGCTTTTTTTGTTGCCTCTTTTCCAATTTCTTCAACTGTTTCTGTTTCGAGGACGACTCCAAACCTATCAGCAACTTTTGTTGCGGTTTTTTCAGCGGTAATTTTTGCAGTCCTTGTTGTGCCGTATTTGCCAGTTATCTTGAAAGCCTCTTTCTCTGCATCTTTTGCAATTTGCTCCAAAACTTCTTTTTCAATTTCTTTTCCCATTTTTTTAAGAGCAATTTTACCACCCTCAAGGCCAGCTCTTTTCGCCGCAGCTTTTGTTCCCAAACTTAGAATATCAGTTGTCCAGTCAGCAGTCCTGCACCCGCCTTCTGCTGCAAAACCAAATTGCAAATTAGTAAGCAAAGCATTGTCTGCGTAGCAATAGTTTGACGCGTCTACTGGTTGGGTCGTAATTTTTCCTATAATTTCGCTTCCCTGTTTTCTGAAATCAACTTTTGCAAAGCACGGAGCAACTAAATGGAATTTTGGATATCCTGGATCAATTGTGTTCGGCGCGCGCTCAAGCTTCACATCAGTTATTTTCTCCGGCAGGTTCATTGTAAAATTTAATTCCCGCCCGCGCAAATTTAGGCACAGTCCTTTTTCGCTTGTGCAACCCTCCTGCAAATATTTTGTTCTGAAAAACTGCTTGAACTGCGTTAGCGTTGGAAAAACATCCCACCATCTCTGGCCTATTGTTGAACGTTCAAAAGGATAGGAGTCTGACCACTGAGGCGGCAATGTTGGATGTTTAACTTCTCCAGATGGTAAAATTAAAAGATCTCCAAGCTTTGTTTCCTCAACAGGTTTTGTCGGAAATTTTTGGTAATAAATTAAATATTGCGGAACCATTAATCCATAATAAGCCTGAGTGTAGCCAACTCCTGTAAGGCTCCACTTGCTTTCTTGGCAGAGTTTCACAACAGCAGTTTTACTGCAGCCGGGCTTTCCTTCGCCTGACGCGCACTCAACTGCGAGCTTGACTTCTTCCAAAGAAAGCCGCGCCAAATCATCGCACCCGCTGTTTGGAAAAATTACATAAAAAAGAAAAACTGTAAAAATCGCAAGCATAATTCCAATAACCAGCTTAAAGGTTTCTTCAGAAACTCCTTTCATAAATTCTATTTCACTCGCGTATTAAAAAGCTTATTTCCCAAGGCTTGGGCAGCCGCAGCCTGAATTGCTTTTCACATCATCATCACTTACTGATGCTGTTCTTTCTTTGTTGTTTGCAATATTGTAAAGCTCGGCAATTCTTATTTTTCCTGTGCTGGAATATTTTTTTGTTTCCTCGCTGCATTCATGGTCTTTAACATTTTGCGCAGCGCAGAGGTTTGTTATTGGATCCAAAAACGCAAGGCAGCATCCCTGAAGCAAAGTGCGCGCCACTTGAGGATTAATTGCTGCCTCTCCTTTTGGAATAAAACTCAGCGACACAAATAAAAGAATTACAGCAAGCGCAATTATCACAACAATCCAAATTGTTTCAACCATAAAAAATTTTCGCCCCCGCAATTTATAAACTTGTTAAGGTTTTCCAGTAAGCGCGCTTGCTAAATTTTTCAAAAAATCCAGCGGGCCTGCTGCAAGCCCCTGTCCAGTTTGCGCAAGATAGATTCCTAACAAAAGCAGAATAACTATTCCTGCGATCGCAGCCACGAGCATAATTATTTGTTCCACGCCTTTCATGAAACCACCTCAGGAGCTTTTGTTTGCTGCTGCTGGCCAGACGCGCATCTTGCCAGATTGTTGAAGCACTCCAAAACTTTATCAACAAGACTGCCGCCTGTGCTTTGGAATTGCATTAGCAAACCTCCGACTACCAACAGCAGCACAATTGCTACTGCTATGAATATAAGCTTTTGCAGAGCGCTGAATCCTTTCAAGTTAACACCCATTTTTCATTTCCCCCCAAGCAAAACAAACAAAACAAGCGCAACAGCGACTCCGAAAATTGCCATTATCAAAACCTGCATTGTGAATTCTGCGTCTCCCTTTAAAAAATTTCTTTTCATTTGCCGCCACCTAAAATTGAAAATATTCTTTCAAGCCCGCTGGGATTTGCAACATTTCCAACAGGCCCCAAAACCTGAGTCGCAAGGAAAAATAAAATCAAAGCAAGAATTATTATTCCAGCTATGAAAGCCAGAGTTCCGGGCCCTTCTTCAAAAATTCCCTTGAGTTTGTTTTTCATGATCATTCAACCAGCCCCCCAGACAAGCAATTGAGATTCATCTTCAATTGGTAGAATTATTAGGGAGAAGTCCTTGTGTTCGGTGACGTCTCTAAGCCTGTATATCTGATCTTCACCAACCCAACCGTAATTATAATTTTCTTTACCACAACTTAAAGTTGGTGTGGTTTCATAAGTACATTCATCCTTTATACACGCAACGCACTTGATCCCCCACCCACAAGATTCTTCATACGGCTCACCAAATTGTGTGTGTTTCCATTGGTTCATCACTAAAAGATATTTTTTTCCCGTTTCAAGCTTACCTGTATTTGAATTCATTGAAGATCTTATGTAAAACTTTTTAAAATCTTTTTTTATTTTGTCGCATGAATCCAACTGATTTTTCTTCACAGAATTATCTTTTTTCTTAACTATCTGTAAATATTTTGTTTTTTGTAAATCATTCTCCAAACAATCTTTCACGTCTGAGCATTCTTGAAAATCAATTGTCCAATCATTCTCTCCTTTCTCTTTCCTTATGTTTTTTTCCAAAGCATCTTTGAAATCAAAAAGCAAAATATTTTCAGTTGGCGTGAAAGTTATTCTTACAGACTGCCGCAGATCCCTATACGCTGCACCGGCATCGGAGTTTAAAGAGCCGCGCTTGAAAATTTTCGCGATATCACCCGCAACCTGCGAGGGCGACAGGATAGCGACATCTGTTAATTTCGGAATTTTCAAAACTTGGATTTCATAAGACTTTTTGCTGTCATGTCGGTTATAGTATAAAACATATCTGTAGTTCGGCTTGCAGTCGCCGACATTACATTCCGGAACAAACTTATCTCCACCGACACGATCCTGAACTGAAACTGCATCTTGGGCTGCGACATAACCAAAATTTTCAACATTCTCCCTACCGCTTTGGTCGAACCGATTTATCTTATCCCCACCCACGCATAAATCCTTGCAATCCGTCCACCCCTTATAATTGGAGCTGCCACAATTTTCATTTCCGAATTTTACTGTTTGCCCATTATTATCTGAAAATCCTTTATTTCCGCAAAACGGTAGCTCGCCAACTTTAAGATTTTTCAGAACAGATGTTACGCATGCTTCATCAAGCTTCCAAGAACAGATAGGAAGTGTGCCACCGCAAACCGATTTTAGTTTATCTCTTGCGCCAGAACTTAATCCGCCGGCGTCTTTCGGGTTTCCTCCTTCAACTGGCATAGAAAAAATTCTTGACTTTATAATGTAGTACGAAGAACCGATTCCTATCAAATTCTGAAAATCATCTGTTGTTGCTTTTCTAGGCTTTTTTAGGTCTCCATTTTTTTCAAAATCATCGCGTATAGCGTTCGCAATATCGCAGCCGACTTCTACTGAAGTTATATAATCTCCGCCCTTTCTCGCGCCTTCCAACAAATCAACAACTTTTTCCTCCCCCAAGTTTTCCTGTTCAACAGGCAAAGTCAGCTGCGGAACATATGCTTCAATCTGCCCCAAAATATTTCCTATAAACGGGACTGACTGCAGAATTTTCAGCAAAACTCCTCCAAGAAAAATCAGGACAACCACAACAAAAAGGAAGACAATCATTTCTCTCTGTGAAACCATATAATCACGAGAAAGATTCGCAGAGCTATTTTAAAAGCTTGGATTACTCAGACACGAGAGCTGCTTTTCTCTTCACACCGAGAGGTATTACTCCGCTGTCAAATTCCGCTTCTGCAATTTTTATCGGGTCATCAATCTGAATTTTCACAAGCGGCGGCGCGCCTGCTGAAATTTGCAAAGCCCGCGCGCCGATAATTCTTGCGCGCTCGAATCTTGTGTAAATAATTTTGCTTTCAACCATAAAAATTTCACCATGTATAATTATACAAAAAGTTCAAAGCTTAAAAAGGTTTTTCTTCCGCACAATGAAGAGCTTGCCGCTCCCTTAAATTATGTAGAAGGAAATTTGGCGAAAAATTTGTTCGGTTAAATCTTTTTTCAAATCACCCAATATATTTCAAATCTTCCTGCTTCTTCGGTTTCTGCACCTGCTCCATTGCCTGCTGCTGAATCTCATGCAATTTCTTTATGAAGTCGTGCATTTCCTCAACTTTCTGCCGCAGTTTTGATAAATCAATTTTCATTCCCAAAACTTTTTGCACAACACCGAGAACAGCTTCGGCTGCGTTCGGATCAGTAATAATCGGGAAGCCGGAGGTTTCTCCTAAAAGTGTAAATCCATTCATGCCATAGAGAGGCGCAAGCCCGACAAGCAATCCGCTCGCGCCAACAATTGTTCCAATCTGTCCGGAGACTTTTGTTTCAACTCCGAATTTTTTCAAATCATATTTTGAATCTTCATTTGTTACTCCGAAAACTTTTGGCTTGTCAGTTATATTTCCGGTCGCAAATCCCGCGAGCGTAATAATTTCCCTGCATCCCAGCTCGTGCAGGAACGATAAAATTTTTCCTGAAACTTCATAATGCCCTTTCGGATCATAAGTCTGGCAGTCTCCTATAAGCAAAATCAAATCCCGGCCCTTTGGATTTTTGAAATAATAAAATTCATTTCTCAGAGTGTGTATCTGGTCTTGATGCACAATTACAAACGGGAAAAAATATGGCGAGTAGAGGTCAGCGAATTTTGTTGTTTTCAATTCATGAATCATGTAGTCAACTGCAATGCGGCCGATGTGCCCGATGCCCGGCAAGCCCACGAAGCAGATAGGGTCTTTTAATTTTGGCTTTTCAGTAGAAATAATTTTTGTTTCAATCATTATTTTTCTTGCGCGCGGGAATTTATAAAGGTTTGGAATTTTCGCTGGCGCGTCTGTACTTCCCATATTTTTCTTCCTTCTCAACAGAAAATTTTGGCGGGTGTGGGCTCGCTGTTTTATTTTTGCACTGCGGGCAAATTTCTTTCAGCGTGTAAATTTTGCAGCTCCTGCAAAAAAGAATTATCACTCAACTCACCTTCTCAAATTTTCCCTCGCCGCCGCTCGCTTTTATTTCCTTGATAGAAAATTCGCACGCTTCTGAAAGCTTTCGTTCGCCGGCTTTCGCGTCTTTTGTTTTAAAGCTGACAGAATATTTTGGCGCGGAAACATATTTTATTGAGACTCCAAATTTTTTCTTTGCCTCGCCTAAAGTTTTCTTGATTGCCTCAACTCCATTCGGCGCCGGCGTTTGCAGCTCAAGAGAAAATTTCAGCTCAACTTCTTTCGGAGAAATTTCCTTTTCAGCAACAGCCGCAAGCGCGTCCACCCATTTTTTTGGAACCCCGCGTCCGAGCAAAATTTCCCGGCCCGCTGGCGTAAGAGCATGCTCAAATCCTTTGTAAAGCTCTCCGAATTCTGAAAGCAATTTGTAGCCAACTTGTTTGTAAGCATCATCAAGATTTAATCCAAGCGCGCGTGCTGTTGTCTCAAGCATTTTTTCCGCGCGCTGCTCGCGCTTCACTTCTTTTACTTTTGCAGTTTCCTGCCTTTTGTCCACGCGCTTTAGGCTGAGCACAACTGTCCCGCGGCTTTCATCAGAATCAAGAACAAGGCAAACAACTTTCTGGCCTTCTTTTACAAAATCGCGAATATCTTTAATCCATTTGCGCGCAACTTCTCCAATGTGGACCGAGCCGTCTTTTCCCGGATATTCATCCAGCATGACTTGGACAGAAAAAGGATTCACGCGGCCGATTGTTCCTAAAACTAATTCTCCTTTTTGCGGGAGCTGTGTTGCTTTGCGGGGCATAGTTTATTTTTGGAAGAGAGATATAAAAAGGTTTTTTATTCTAGAACATATTCCCATATGGGTTTGTAGATAATTTTTATTCCATCGGCTTTCTCTTCTTTTGAATAGTCTTCTGTAAGCACAAACCCGGATTTCAATTTAAATTTTCTGCAAAATTCTACGAGACCTTTTATTTCTCTCTCCTTGGTTTCTTTATCCGAAAGATTCCAGCAAACCTGCATAGCATTTGTTATTTTTCTGCCTTTCTTAACAACGAAGTCCACTTCGCCCGTGCCCTTCCAGTAAAATATCTCCTGCCCCGATGCCTGGAGATAATTGAAAATTAAATTTTCCGCAAGCCTGCCAGAATCGCGGGAGAAAACAAAAGAAACAGAATTCCTCATTCCAGAGTCCGAGCAATAGACCTTCCTGGGATTTAGAATCTGCTCTTTTTTTGAGAAGGAAAATTTTCTAACAAAAGACAGAAGGTAAACCTGCGCGAGGTATGACGAAAACCTCTCCACAGTATCAAGATTTAGTTTGAGAAAATTTTTTATTTTACTGAATGATTGGAGCGTTGAAATGTTGGATAGATAGTATTTTGCGAGATCTTCAAGCTTTTCAGTTTCCTTCACTCTGTTTCTCATTGAAATATCTTTTATTATTATATCCCTGAAATATGTATTTAGGAAGTCCTGCTTCTCGCTATCAGATTTTGTTAGTGCCACTCTCGGAAAACCTCCCCACTTGAGATAATCTGAAAGCGCCCTTTTTATTTTGTGCCTGTTCGAAGAAATTTCCAATTTGCTCCCTGCGCCAATTCCATTAAATTTCAGATACTCTCTAAAAGAGAGCGGCTTCACTTCAATATCAAGATGCCTGCCAGCGAGTGCGGTTGAATATTCCGAGCTCAGCAGCTTAGAGCTTGAGCCTGTAACGAAGACGCCAACCTTTTTGCTTTCATGCAAGAAGCGGGCAAATTTCTCCCAGCCGGAAACTGTCTGAACCTCATCTAAAATTACATAATGCTTTTCATCTGGGTCAAGTTCTGTCAGATAAATTTCGTAAATTTTATTTAACAGTTCGAGGTTAAGCCGATTGAATCTTGGGTCTTCAAAGTTCACAATGAGAAAATTCTTTTTTTTAATTCCCGAATCAATGAGGCTTTTGCAGAACTGCAAGAGCAGGGTTGACTTTCCGCTTCTTCTTATTCCCTTGACAACGACTATTTCTTTTGTCTTGGCAAGGCATTTGACTTTTTCCAGAAGCTCCGGCCTTTCTATCCCAGTTTCAACATCCCTTTTCCAAAAATTCCAGTCATTGAGTATGTTCAGTATTTCTATTTTTTCCATGAGATTTATGCGTTTTTGAAGCTTATAAAGCTTCACACTCCATCGGTAGCTTTTAGTCGAAAGCTGCCGTTCCCATCGGTGGGATTTTTACAGCAGAAATGCCTCGTTATGCTATGCGTTCAGTTTAGGAGAGAGATATAAAAAGGTTTTGATATGGACATTTTATTATTGGTAATATGTGAAGCTATGATTTATATGTAAATTCTGGGC
>CAZROS010000027.1:0-7618 GCA_964601825.1 uncultured archaeon
GGAATTCTGAAAGGCATGCTTCCATTTCCATTAAGCGAGTTGGGAAAAAAGCAAATAGAATCTGCTGGAAGAATTTTATCAAAGAAGAAAATTTGCAGAATATATTCCAGCCCGCTAGTAAGAACAATTGAAACTGCGAATATAGTTAGAAAATTCTTGCCTGAGGCAAAAATAATAAAATCTAAAAATCTTTTAGAGTGGGACATTCCTGAGTGGGAAGGCAAATCTCATGAAAAACTGAAGAAAGATTTTCCAGAAGAATATGATAATCTTACAAATCATGTAACGAAGTTCAAATTTGGAGAGCGCATAGAAAAAGTTAGAAACAGGATGCTCAAAACTTTCTGGAAAGCTGCTAAAGAAAATTCTGGCAGTGAGTGCCTTTTGGTTTCCCATGGAGATCCTATAGGAACTGTGATATTATCTCTAAAAAAACTTCCATTGGACACCGATAATGCAATGCCGCGCCAAGGCGAGCTTGTTAGAATAACTCTAAACAAAAAAACTGTGGAAAGCATAAAATATTTCAACAGAAAGCTTGCTACCTCATCTTTGCAACAATAAAAAAGTGCTTTTCCTCAAATGGCTCCAGATTTTTCCAGTCAAGAATTTCAAATTTTTCTTTCTCTAATTTTTTCAGCTCACCCTCTAAAATTTCAGAGGGCTCGCCGGCGACATCTATGCTCTGGGTTTTTATTGAAAGCATTAAAAATCCTTCAGGCTTGAGAAAAGCTTTGCAGTTTCTTATGGCAACTTCAGTCTGCTGCGGGTCTGCAATGTCGCAGAAAACAACATCAACTTTCTCAAAGATTCCATATTTTTCCGGCATGCGCGCGTCCGCCAGCATCGGAACAATATTTTTGAATTTTTCTGCTACTGGGAGAAGCTCTCTGAAACAGCGGTCGGAAAATTCTATTCCGTAAATTATTCCGCTTGGGCCTACAATATCAGAAACAAAACTTGCAGTGAACCCGTGAGCTATTCCCAAATACAAAACCGTGTCGCCTTTTTTTATTGGCATTGCGCGGATTCCTTTCATTATTGCTGCCCCAAGCTTTGAGCGGTTCGGGTCCCACAATCTGTAGCCAGAAATTATTTGCTCGCCAAATGGCCGGAAATCTTTATTTTGCGCGAGCGTGCAGAGTTTTCCATCAAGCAAAAACACTCCTGGGAATTTTTCTTTTAGGTTCATATGTAGAACTAGAAAGAAAGATTTATTAAACCGAAACTATCCATCTGCCGAAAGCTTTATATACTTATAGATAGTATATTTACGTATGACATTTGCGGGGAGACGGCTAACAGATAGAGAGGAAGTTTTTTTAAAGAGTTACCTACAAAAAGGTGTTAGAACAGGACAGGTGGCACTTCTATTTCTAAGAGAAAATGAACAGGAGCATGGACCATACGCTGCTACAGTACACTCAAGTCAAGTTAGAAAATTTCCTGGAAAAAAAGGTGTAATTTACCCTGTTGATAATCTTCAATTTTATACAGTTAATGATATGTTCCAATCTGGTGAAGGTGGAACATCAGTTATTCGGGTGTCAACACGATGCAGAACAGAATTGTATCCTGAACTTCCAGAACGTGGTTTACCTCAAGTCTATGTAGCAGATGCAAGTCTATTTGACCCCGGAACAGGCCTGCCGAAAAAACCGGATTCTCCTGGCAGGCCACCTTTGGTAAAGCTGGGACCGCATATAGAAGAAGACGAAGAGTCTACAGATAAAAAACGCAAACCAGAAAAAAGAGGAGAGCTGCCAATACCGGCCTTTCTGGGACCTTAATCTTTACAATTATTTTTTAAGCTTCGTTTCTAAATGCTCAGCAAAACCGCAGCAGCGATTGCAAAAATTATTATGCTGTCCGTCAAATCATTTCTTTTCTCCCGCATTGCTTTTCTTCACTTCTTCCAATTTCTTTTTGTAATCAGCAACAAGCTCAACTGAGTGGTCCTCCTTAGAATAGAAATCCCCTCTTGCTGCCAGAGTTAATTTGCTCGCAAGCAAACGCGCGATTTTTCCCTGCTGCTCTTTTGGCGCGCCGGAAATATCCGGGTGAGTATAAAGAATTCCAAACTTTGGCGGGCGGATTTTCTCTCCTTGAGGCGGGCCGCGGCGCCTATTGCTTTCGCGCTCTGCGCGCAAAAATCTGAACAAAGCTTTTTCAGCCCCAAGCAACTGGATTGTTGAGGAAGGCATTTTCGCAAGTTTTTCTAAAGAGCCCGCAAGCGCAAGCAAGCGAGCAGCAAGCAAATGCCCCAATAAAGAATTCAAATTCGGCATTTCTTTTGGCACAACTTCTCTCAGATAATTTTCCAAATTCTTTTTCAGCTCATAATTTTCTTTCAGAGTTTTCGAATAGCTGCGGACAGTTTCCAAATCCACTTCAGACAAACTCATTCCCATGCTTGATTTGAAATTTTGGAAATTTTCCCTTAATCCCTTTTCAGAAACTTCTGTCGCGAATTTCTCATGGTCAACAATTTTCAATTCAGGATAATGCAGGCCATACCATTCTCTCAACCTCTCGGACATCATATTCAAAATCTTGTCCAAATCATTCAGCGCGGAAATTGTTTGCACAATTAGTTTGTCGCGCTTTTCAGTTGTAGAAATTTTTGTTTTAGTTCTTGCCAGAGCAACTTCTCCAATTAATTTATTCAGCTCTCCCTGGTCTTTGCAAAATTTTAATTCTATCGCAAGCGGCCGGAAATTTTTATGCAGAAATTCTCCAGCTGGATTCGGCTGCTTTGTTTCCAAATTTGGAAATTTCTTTTTTAATTCAGCCAGCTCTGCAACTTCTTTTCCATTTTCAAAAGCTTTTAATTTTTCCGCAATTTTCTCAGGATTTTTTGGAAAGAGAATTTTCTCTTTCAGCTTTCCAGTTTCATCAACAATGAAAATCCCAATTGGGCATGCGGATGCGTAATTTGTCATAAGTTCAGTTCTGTTGAGAAAGATTTAAATACCCTGCTCGCCTATCAAACCCATGGGACGAATACGCACGCACTTCCAGAAAAACATTTCCGAGATTTTGGTGGAGAAGCATCCATCAAAGTTTTCAAAGGACTTTGAGCAGAACAAAAAAGCTTTGGGAGAGATGAGAATGTTTGATGAGAAGTTCACAAGAAACAAAGTGGCTGGGTATATTGTGCGGGTTGTAAGGAAGAAGAAATTCTAGCTGGACTTTACCGATTCAAGAATTTCTTTAACCCCGCTGAGATTTTGTTCTTCAATAACATAATCTGCGACTTTCCTAATTTCATCTTCGGGTTTGGGGCCGACAGCAATTCCAATCCCCACAAATTCTAGCAAGTCTCTATCCCATCCAGTGTCTGTAATTGCCGCGCATTTCTCCGAAGCAATTTTCAAGCCATCACAAACCTTTCTTGCCACAACGCTTTTTCTGTGGGGATAAACATTTGCAACAGGCTCTCCTGTAAGATTTCCTTTTTCATCCAACACAAAATCATTTGTGTAAACATCTTCCCTTGGAATGCCGAGCGCGTCTGAAACAGGATATGTCGCTGCTGAAAATCCGAGCGTCACCAAAGCTATATGATAGCCGGAAGTTTTCAGATATTTCAACAAACTCTCAGCGCCCGGAACAATTCTCGGGCTTGCAAAAATTCTTTCAAGTTCGCTTATATTCAACCCTTCGGGCCGCCTCTCTTTCCACAATCCAATATCGCGCCGCATCCATTCCGGAAAATCAATCTGACTCTCTCTATACGCTTTCATGTTTTGCGGAAATTTATCAGAAACCCCAAAATACGCGTGCGCCGCTCCCCAGCAGCTGGGGTGAACTGAAAGAACCCCATCAACATCAAAAAACATAATTCTATCTGGCATCGAAAGGCTTGTTGGCAAAAGAATTTAAGCTTGCTATCTCCTCGCGAACTGCTCCAGAACTTTCGCATGAACTTTTTCTGCGTCTGCTTTCTGCCCAGAGGCATGAGCCCAGCTGGAATAAAATTCTGAAATAATTCCTGCTGCGCGCTTGGGTTCAACAAATCCATCTTTCAATGGGCGCGTGATTCCAAATCCGCGCAAGTCTGGCTCGAAAAATTGCCAGACAAAACATCCGTCCAGTTCAGCAGAGCCAATTGCTTTCAGCTGCTCGGAAATTCCAACAATCTGAGAATCCTCATCATACTGAATTGAGGAATGCTCTTTCAAATGGAATTCTGCATCTCTTCCGAGCTCAGAAGCCCCGCGGAAACTTGCTGTTCCAAATTCTGTAAGAACCGCAGGCTTTCTGCTTGCTTTCAATTCACGCTTCAAAACTTCTGACAGAATTCCTCGGTTCCAGCTGCTCAAATAAAAATTTCCAGCAGCAAAATCAAACCTGCTCCATTTAATTTTTTCCCAGAATCCTTTTGAATAAGTTATTTCCCCTTTGAATTTTGATTTCACAGAACGCGTTAATTTTGTAAGAGCTGAATTTAATTTTCTGTTCAGGCGGTTTTCATAATCGCGCGCTGCGCGGAAAACCTTTGGAAATTTTTCCAGCTCTTTTTGTGGGCTGCCGGCGAATTTCAAATAAGCTTCCAAAGTCGGGTGGCGCTCCTCGTAGGTTTTCCCGTCTATAAATCCTCTCAGCTCTAAAGTAAGTTTGTTTCCAACAGAAAAAACAACTTTTGAATTTGGAAATTTTTTCCTTAATTCTTCCGCGGCTGCCGCAAATTCTTTCAAAAACTTTTCAAATTCTTTTGGAGTTGCGTTCAGCTTTCTTGGAGCAAGCCAAATATTTAATCCAAGTGAAGCTGCTGTTTCTGCGGCAGTTTTAGTTTTTTCCAAATCGCTGCTGATAATTCTCACAGAATTCGCGTTCATGTTTTTCGCGAGCTGGAAGTTTTGCTTGAGAGCCTCTGGGCTCGGCAGATTTTCAGGAACAGTGTAGTTGAATCCAAGAAAGCGCATGAAAGCTATTGCATGCGTATATTAAAAAGATTTTCCTTCTGCACATACGGCTTTAAATGTTTTTCTTACCAATGATAAAAGTGTTTTTATGGGAGTAAGTGTGCATATTGAGCTAAGAGATTTTATTCTTATACAAGGCTACCCGCGAGGCTATACTTGCGAATCTGTTATAAGATCAGCTTATGCGAGAGGCTACAAGGAAAGCCTTCAGACATGCGCGGTAGGTTATGATGCTGAAAAAGGCCAGCCAATAATGGGAACATTAAAAAGGGTAAGAAGCCATATGGAAAGGAATTTTGATATGCTCTGTAATGAAACAAAAAGATATTTAGATAGAGACGGGAATTTGGATATGACAAAAATTTCCGGACGTCTTGGCGAAAGTGGTGCAGTGGTCTTCAAGGAAAAAGATAAAAAAGCTTATTTTGTTCCGGGACAAAAAAGCAGCGTAAATGGGTGGAGAACCAGCAGAATAAATCTTGTTCAATCCTGCAATGAAATTCTATGGAGGATAAATCGCGGAGAAAGAGGACCGCTAACTTATGATGGCATGCCAGCAAAATCTGAAGGCTGGAAGAATCATGATGAAAGAGTTCTAAAATTTTATTTGGAAATGTTTCCAGAAACAGATCTTTACACGCTGTTAGAACAGACAGGAAATTTCTTGGACTCGAACGGCGAGCGCATGAAAGATTATAGCTGGCCAAAGCATCATGTTAGAATGTTAAAAGAGTTGAAAGCTCCGAAAGTTTCCAAGGCTGCTTAGATTAAAAATTTTGGTGCGGGCGCACCAATTTGTTTTTGGATATTAGAATTTGTAAAATTGCAAAATCAAAATGGTGCGGGCGGCAAGATTTTCTTTTTTCATTATATTGCAAACTTCCTTTTGGGGTTTGCAAAGACCTTTTCTGAGAAAAGGGATTTGCTTTGAACTTGCGAACGGACTAACCGACAGGATTTCTTAATTTTCATCTGCGAAATTTTTCGCATCAAAACTCAAAAGAGTTTCTTGAGTCCTGCGCCTATGCTCAGCGCATCTGCAGACGCAAATTTTAATTGCATCTGCTCTTCGCTTTAGACCAGGCTTGGCAACGCCCGCACGAAAAGAAATAGAAATCGCAAATTTAAAAAAGAAATAGCGGGCGAAAATTCGCCCAATTTAAATTCCTACAAATCCTCTGGCCTCAAAGTTGCGCGGCCGTTTGCTTTGCAGCGCGCCTGCGCATCCTTCAGCATCACAGCAACTCTCTTGTCAAGCGCGTCAAAGAAATCCCCTGAAACGCGCGAGCCCTTTGCTGCTTCCCTTACTTTGCTTCTAATTACTAATGCCATATTTTTCACACTCCAATTTTATTTTTATTGCAAGATTTATTTTGGCTTAAATCCTGCAAAGAAGGCTTCTATTGGGGGATTTATAAACCTTGTCTAATAGCGATGAAACATTCGAACGCGGGGCTTTTCCTTGCCGGCGCTTTCTGTTCCGCGAGGGTTGTATTCTTCTGAGCCGGAAACACGGCCACTTTCCTTCATCTCTTTTCTCCAATCTGGGTTTGCCAGATCGTACTTCCCTACTTCATGGGCAATTGCTCCTGCAATTTTGTTTATTGTTCCCTTTGAAACTTCACCCTCGAAATAATTTCCATCTCTCAATTTGGATTGATTGTGGCGGAAGTCTTTTGTGAAATCATCTGGATAAAGCCTCAATAGCTCGTCGGCTGCATCAATGACTCTCTTCTCGCGTGTTGACATTTTTTCTATTGGAAAGAAAAGCTTAAAAATAGATTGGTGCGCCCGACGGGAATTTCTTTTTGATATAACCGCGAAGCGGCTATCTGCTTTTTTGGATGAGCCCTAGCCTTTTTTGCAAAAAAGGCTCGGGTTTGAACCCGTGTCATAAGCTTGGGAAGCAAATCCATATTTTGAAAATATTTCAGATCCTGCCACTAGACTACGGACGCGCAATTTTTATTGAAAGTTAGAAATTAAAAGCTTATCCGAAAATCCCGCCGACGCCAGAAGCGGCCGCGTCAGCCTCTTCCTGAATTTTTTTATTTGCCTGCTCCAAAATTTTTGCGTCCACAGAAAAAACAAATTCCTTCAAAAGCTCTTTGCATTTGCCGACTCCATCATCTGAGCCGGAAATTAAAAAAATGCTTCCGTCCGCGCCAGCTGAAATTCCAAGAGCCGCAGCATCTCGAATTGTAATTGACTGGCGCGCGGCAATGTCAAAATCTTTTCTCAAAGCATCTTCGGCCTTGCGCGCGTTTTCTCTTTTAACAAAGCAGATGTATTCCATGAAAATTGTTTGAATTAAAGATTTATAAATTAAATGGAGCCCTCGATGAGAGTTTCATTATATCCTAATATGGCTATTTGCCTTTTAGGGTAATGCGTAGACCTTTTCGCGAAAAGGGCTTCGCTTTGAACTCACGACCTGCTGCTTACGAGGCAGCCGCTGTTGGCGCATTCTACCAGCTGAGCCACGAGGGCATAAGCAAGCTTTATAACTTTTAAAATTAGAACTTTTATAGATATAAATGATTTCCAAAGAGGATGCAAATGAAAAAGTCAGCGAAGGATGGCTGCGCATTTGGTTTGCTTTTGAGGCGCTTGCAATAAGGGAGGAAGTTGCAATGAAAGCATTAGAAAATCTTTTTGTTAAGATTGAGTCGGACACGCGCGTAAAGATT
>CAZROS010000028.1:0-7150 GCA_964601825.1 uncultured archaeon
ATTCTTTTATCGCTGCTGCGCTCCAGATTGTTAGCCTTCCAGCATGAGTGCCGGGCGCAAGCAATTCTGGATTTAAATTTTTCACGCTGGAAACATCAATGCCGGAAAAATTTCCTGCTGCGCGCGAAATTGTTTTATTGTCAGCAACAACCAACAAGGGACCTTTCTTTTTCCTGTAAACCCGGCCGCGCATTTTTCCCCTTCCGGCTCTAACATGCTTTTCCGAGGAGCGGCTAATTTCTTTTTCCAATTTCAAAGCTGAAAATAATTTTCTCAGCTCAGAGGTTTTTTTCAGGCTCTCCAAGTTTTCAACAACAATCGGAACCCCGCCGTCAAACCTGTGCCCGCGCAGCAAAACCATTTTCGCGTCAGCTGTTGCCGCAATTGCAGCAGCAAGCGCCGCGCGCATTTCCTTTTCATTTATTTTCAAAGCATAAACTTTTTCAACTTTCGGCGGATGCGGGGCGCGCCCTTTGCGGACATGCGGGGCAAATCTCAAAGTCCAATTCAATCCGGGCGGGCCATCTCTTATTCTCGGCCCGCGCGCAACCTCTTTATTTTTCATAGAGCCATGAGTATCTTTAACTCCCATGTACATTGCAGAAGTTCTTTTTCCCGCCATTATGTCAGAGCCATAAGGCTGGCGCTTGTGAGATTGAATTGCTAAAACAGCGCGGTGAATTAAATCCTCGCGCACAGGAGTTGAAAAAACTTTCGGAAGTTTTATTTCTCCTTTCTGCGAGCCATCAAGTGAAAATAATTTTGTCATGTGAATCATGCGCCTCTTTTGCTTGCCAGCGAAATCGAGCGGACATCAGCAGCGAATTTTATTTTTGGCGGCCGCATTGCGGCGCGCAATCTTATCAAGCGCTTTGCAGGCCCGGGCACTGAACCGTCCAAAATCAAAGCCTCGCCTGAAATATTTCCGTAATGTAAAAATCCTCCGGCAGGAACAACTTCTTTTGCGACAGCAATTTTCAAAACTTTCTTGTTGAACTCTGTGCGGGTTTGAAATCCTAATTGGCCTCCAGCCGGAACAGTTGGCCGGATTTTTCCCGGCTCAGTTGTTCCCAGAGCTCCAGTCTGCCTGTGCATTTGCTGGAATTTTCTTCCCAAAATTCTAACTCCAAATCTTTTCACTGGCCCTTCCCAGCCTTTTCCTTTGTTGACTGCAATCGCATCAATAAAATCCCCGGGCTTGAAAATTTCAGAAAGTTTTATTTCCTTTCCCAAAAAGTTTTTCGCAGCCTCCAATTGCTTTTCAACTGGGCCGCCGAGCGCAAGCTCAAAAACTTCTGGAGTTTTCTTGAAGCCCGCGTTCGTGTGCGCAAGCAAATGCACGCGAGAGAATTTTTTCCCGTCTAATTTTTTTAATTGCTCTGCGAGAGGCTTTATTTTTTTCAGGGAAAGTTTGCGGGAAAGATTTTTTGAAATTTTTTCAGAATGAATGTCGGAAAAAGAATTTTTGTCCGCGCGAGCGCGGAAGCCGAAAACAGAAATTGATGGGCAGTCAATTATTGTAACTGACCTTCTAATCAGCTGGCCTTTTGTTTTTGAATTTGCATCTGTGTCAATTATCATTGCGTGCGTCATGCCAGCTTTGTAGCCAGCAAAGCCCAAAGGTTTTGCCTCTGAAGAATTCGGCCAGCTGTGGATGCGCGGATAAATTCGGCTAGCCCGCTTGCGCGGATAAAATCCTTGGCTTCCTCGTCTTGGCCGTCTTACTGCTGGCATTTTGAATCACTTTGCTTTTGAAAATAATGATTTGACCTTTTTAAGCTTTTCAAAGCGCTCGCGTGGGTAAACCCAACGCTCGCGCAAAACTAATATGTAAATTTTTACACATCAATTGCGAGCCAGTTTGAGTTTACGAAAACTGGCTAGCTCTGAAACTCTTCATTTTTAATTTTATTTTTCCGTCTAATTTCTGAGAAACACGTATACAATCAAGCTCAAGCCAGACTGTTGGACAAAACCTTTCCAGCTTTTGTTTGGAGGGAAGGTTTATAAAGATTTTTCTTTCTCAGAAAAGCCTTGATTGGTTTGTTCTTGGCCTTGATGTGCTGACTTCCATTCTTCCGGATTTCAATCCCGAGCCTCCGGGCAAAATTCTTGAAATAACTGGTGATATCAAACTTCTGTAGAATTCTCTGTCAATATTTTTCCACCCATGCTCATCCATTTCCTCTACTAATTTTAGGCCTTGCGTTGTCCACACTCCAGAAACATGGGCAAGAAATTGATCGCCTTCAACTTGCATTAGAGCAGCTGGATTTCTTGCTCTCATCTTTTCCTCATAAAGCATAAGCATTCCTTTTTTGTAGCGGGATTCTTTTCCTTTTCCGATAAATGCGTTTGCCTTTCTGTCAGAAGTAAAGCTTATTACGAATTCTTCTGGCCGAGCAAAATCAATTCCGCTTTCCATTATTTTTCTGATTTCTCGCGCACTTTTTCCGTGTAGGCGCTCGGTCAGCGCGCGGTCTATCGCGCTGTTAAGCAGAGGTGGAAAAAAATCCCTATGCAGCCTAGCTCCAACAACAACAGGAAATCCATTTTTTTCATAAACATATCCCCTCTCATTCGGATTTATTTTTGTTGGCGGGATTCTAATTGCTCTTGTTCTGCTTTCTAATTTTTCTCCGATAAGTGTAGGATATTTTTGCGCAGCCGAATCATAATCCGAAAGAAAAACTCTGTCAAGCTCAACTATCCTCGCCTCCGCGCAATTATTTACAAATCCGTCCAGGGATTCCCGAGCTTTTTTTCTCAAAGCAAGAGCTATCGGCTCTGAAAAACAATATGCTCCGTCAATTGGATCTCTCAAAAGTTGCGCAGCATCAGCTCTGATTTCTGGAGAAAGGCTCTCCAAAAATCGCGGGAAAACTCCTTTCACGCTTCCGCAAAATTCTGCATTGTAAGTTTTTCCGCTTCTGCTTCTTACAACAGCTCCTGCAGTATTGCCGGAAGTGTGGCCATAGTGCCTGCACCACAAAGTTTCTGGAGAAATATTCATCCCTCTAATTGTTTCTGTCTCCAAATTAAATCTTGCAATATCAACTGTTTCTGGTTCATCACCGAGGTCCAGCCAGAAAAATTCCGAGTTGTCAGAAAGCGCGCCCAATTCAGGAACTCTTTCAATGAATCCTCGGCTGACCGGAATCCCGGGATAGAGCCCGAGGCTTTTCACAAAACTTTCAAACAAATATGCTGCGAGGTTTTTCTCGCCGGAAATTCCAGCTCTTCTCGCAGAAAAAGGCTGGCCTATTAATTTTGTAGAAATTTTCTCAGTGAGTTTTTTTTCGTTCTCTATGTCTTGCCTCAGATGTTCAATAACTTTATAGAAATCCGCGTGGCCAAGCATTGCTCTGCCGGAATCTGCAGCATGGAAATCTTCTGACCTCTCTATTCCAGTGAGCCTTTCAAAAGTTTTTAGTTTCTTTCTGGAGCTTCTTATTCCAGTTGTTCTTTCAATCTCCAAATATAAATCCAAAACATCTGTAAGCCCGCCGGTTAAATCACATTGAACCCCATCATCGGCTTCAGTTTTTATTGCTTTGTAAAAAAAATCTCGCCCGGCTTTTCCCTTAAGCCTTCTTCCAGAAATTTGCCTCCTTATCTGCGGGATGTCATAAGCGCGGCCATTGTAGTGGGCCACAATATCGGAGGACACGCAGGCTTTCTCGAATGCCCTTTCAAATTCTTTGTACATTTCATCTTTGCTTTCTGCGATAAAAATATTTCCTCTAACTTCGGGCTCAAAATGCTGGTCAAGAAAATTTTCCCTGAACTCCTTTGCTGTTCCTGAAAAATTCTGGGGCCTGTATGTGAAAATCTGCGTAGCTTCTGGAGTTGCAATTCCTATCGCAACGCTGTCAAGAGTTTTTAGTCCGCCCTCATTTCTTAGCGCGCTCTCCTCATCAATAACAGCAACTCTAATTCCTTCTGCTAAATTTCCTGTGGGTTTCAGCGAATGGATTTCCAAAATTGGAGTCCCATCTGGATTCAGCTTTTGCAAAGCTTGTTTGTAAATTTTTTCAGCAGAAGTTTTGCTCACAGACATTTTAGAAATAATTGCAGCAACAGGATCTGCTGGCATGGATTTTAGAACAGCAGCAACCTCAACCAAATCAGAAACATCGGGCTCCTCATATTCAATTTCATACTCAGCCCCGAAGCGCAAATCATTGTCAGCAAAAAGCCTGACATCTTTTGGTCTCGGAAGAATGCTGTCTGGACATTCAACTTCGTAAAGGTTTTCAACAAAATCTATGAAAGCAGTTCTAACATCATTGCTTTCAACTATTGCTGGGAGAGCTTCTCCTGGAACATAAATTGTTTTCTTTTTTCCGGAAACAGAGTCGACTTTTTTAACCCCAACAGGCCTCAGTGTTCTCATTGGCTTTCCAATTGAAAATTCAACTTGCCGCGGCTTGCCCCTCACATTTACAGTCATGGGACTTTTCAGTTCCGCATACAGCTTTTCTATTGCGTCTCCGGAAGAAACAAAATAAGCAGACGGCCTCCAGTCGTATCTTCCTATAACTAAACCTGATGAAGACCTGAAGCAGAGAACTTCTCCATCCGAGCCGGTGAGATATCCTTTTGTCAGCATGAAAATTTCACGCGCGCAAAGCATTAAAGCTTTTCGGTTGCCACTGCCGAGTTGAACTGCGTGATTTTTAATTAGGCTTTGGAAAATTTTCTCATGGACGATTCTCTAAAATTAAAAGTTAAAAATTATAGAGGCGTGGAATTTGTTCGTGTTTATGGTGTAGAACGTATGGGAGAGGAGGAAATTGGAGAGCTAAATTTGTGGGAAGATAAATTTTCTTTTTGCTTTATGGATGGCTATGGGATTAACAGAGTTTATGCTGGAGTCTTTGAAGAAAATTTTGATTTGAAAAGAGCAGACTGGAAAAAATTTGCAGAAGAAATGCGCAAACACACTGCTCTGGATTTTGAATATACAAGCTTTAGGAATGGCCCGCGGCAAATAATAGGAGTTAGTGAAATGCGCGTTTCAAATGGATTTGAATTTTACGGAACAATAATTTTCGGGGATATGATTAGAAAGAGGCCTGTAGCAAGGTATAAATAGTTTAAATTTTAAATCTTATTATGGCAGAAACTCTATCACAAGTTTTAGATTCGAGAGGCGGGACTGTAACTGTTTCAGCAATTGTTTCATACGCGCGCGCAGTTGATGGAAATGAGTGCATGAAGGAAGCATGGCTTCAGGCTGCACGAGCACCTGCAGAAGTTCCTGCTCATGTTGTTCTTCTTGGTCTTGAGCATGATTTGGCTGTTTCTGCAATTGAAGCAGAAAATAAAATGGAGCGGGTTGATTCTGGAACATACAGCACTGAGATGAGAAAAATTTACAGAACGCATGAAGAAATCAAAAAAAGAAAAAGAGAACTTGAAAGCCTTGGGAGAAATGCTGTTGAGATTGACAGAGAGGTTGAAGTTTTCCTTGGCGAATTCTCAAGCAAGAGAGTAGAAAAAATTCAAATAGAAAAGCCTGCTTCAACAGAAACTGAAATTTGGGTTGAGAGCAATGATTATGGAATTCCTATTAGAGGAAAGGCTGATGTTGGGGAAACTTACAGCAAAAGGAAAAGAATTTTAGAAGCGAAAGCAAAAAAAAGATTTGATAGATATGATGAGCTTCAGGTTGCTATATACTGGATGCTTATGAAAATTCCTGATTCAGAGTGCGCGCTTTATCTTTTGCCAGAATGCAGGGAAATTTCTGTCAGGCCACTTGATTACAGGCATCAGTTTACAAGAGCAATGAGAGGAATAAAAGAAAATTTGCTGCCAGCCACGCTTGAGCGAGTCGAAGCTGATTATAGATTTTGCGTTCAGAAAAAGCCTTGGGGGCCGCAGAATTGCAGATTTAATTTTCAAGGAGGATGTCCGTATGCCCGCATTTGAGTTTCATTTTCGTGGAGAAGGGGATTTAAAAAAATGGGAAGCAGAGCACGCGAGAGATATTAATGTTGTTTATGAAATGATAGATTTGCAGCCACGCACTTACGGAGAACTTTATGGTCTTTTTGGCAAAGGCTCGCCTTTGAGAGTTGCTGGAGTTTTGAGCAATTGCTTGGAAGTTTTGCAAACGCGCAGAACAATTCTTTCAACAGATTTTCAAACAGCGCAGCAGACAAAATATTTTGTTGCTAGCACTGTAGGGGAAAGGATTGCAAGCAAAATGTCTGAATGGAAAAGAGATGTGGGAGATGCTTTCAGGCAAAAGGTTTTTGGAAGAAAAGTTGCTGAAGCTGGAAGTGCTGAAGTTTCCCAAAGTTATGAAAAAAATTCCTTCTCTGCTTTTTTAGGAAACTGCACGCTTGCGCGCGAGGGAAGCGGTTTTGAAATTGAAGAATATAGAGAGTGGGAGCTTGTGCGCGCAAAAGGGGCGCGCGGCACTGTAAAAGATGTTGAGCTTGAAGTGGAAATTTTGAACACGCGGTTTCCGAATTATAAATTTGAAAATGACCAGTTGAAAATTCGCGGGAATTTCAAAAGGCCTGTTGGCAGAACTTTGAGAATTCCAGAAACTGCTCAGCGTAGATATGTCGCAAAAGTTTTCAAATGCCTGCAGGAAGTTGGGGAGCGCACGCAGGTTTTGACAATGCAGGCAAATGGATTGCTTTATAATTTTCGCGGAGAAAAATCTGGAGCGCTGAAAGCTTTGAGCGCTATGGAAGCTGGCGGCGGTGATGCTTATGCGCATGAGCTTCTCCAGCTTAGCGCTTACCTAAGAGAAAAATTCCCTGCTCGTTTGAAAGGCTCTGCTGAAAGAAAAGCAGAAGCTGTGCAATATGCGAGAGGATATTTGGAAAGGTTAAGAATTTAATTGGCGCCGAGAGGGAGACTTTCTTTTTATCCTAATATGGCTATCTGCTTTTTTGGATAAGCCCTAGCCTTTTTTGGAAAAAAGGCTTGGGTTTGAATTTGGGAAATTTTGCAAAGCAAAACTTTCTCCCGAGTCCATTGCTGAACACAAGCTTTCTTTAAAGCAGAGAAGTTGCTTCGCAACTTCGGCCTGCTGATATAACTTTTCCAGGCTTGCGCCATACCGAACTAGGCGACCTCGGCTTGAGAAAACTTTCAGATTGAAATTTATAAAAGAATTAAATGAAGA
>CAZROS010000029.1:0-6687 GCA_964601825.1 uncultured archaeon
GAAATTCAGTCCACACAGAAAGGCCTCCATGGGATCAGCAGCCTGATGTGCGCGAGGCTGTTGGTGGCGCTGCTGAGGGAATAAAGTTTTTCACAGGAATTGTTGGCGGAATTATTACAGGAAAAATTACTGTTTCTCCAGTGGGCGCGTGGATTTCTGTTGTGCAATCTTTTGGAGATTTGCTGAACATGATGAGGATGGGCGGGTAGAAAAATTATTATCCACCAGTTTCAAGAATACAAAATGCTTCTGAGGCAACCTCAAGCGCTTTCATTTGAAACCTCTTTTCTTCATTCCAGTCATTGGTTTTCCTATTGGCTACTGGTGTTATCAACGTGGCAAAACCAACCTGATTGAAAGGTGCAGGAGCTCTTTCTTCATATGCTTTTATAACAGCAGCAAGACCAGGAGTTTCCATTTCTATTGTTAGCACATTTTCTTTTTCTAATTCATCTATAAGAGTTTCCATTTCTTTTGTTAATCCGCAAATTGCTGGTCTTGCTTGCCCACCATAAAAACTATCAGCACAATAGCCTCTTCCAATTTTAAATCCTTTTCCTCTCTCATGCTCTTTTGAAATAATTGTTTTAAGTTCTAAATTTAGGCAAGCGCGCTGAAGGGAATCAACTACCCTCGGTGAGGAAGGAATATAATCAAACATTCTTTTCCTACCCAGATATTCCATAACAGTTCCGACATTTCCTCTTGATTCATTTACTATTACAATGTCTCCCGAAAAAATATCTGGATCTAAACAGCCGGATGTTCCAACTCTTACGAAAACTCTTCCCCCGCCATAAATCAATTCATTGATTAAAATTTCACCGGCCGAAGCTCCGATGCCAGTTGAGCAGATACCCATCTTCACCCCTTTGTATGTGCCTGTTATAGCATGATACTGATGAGGTCTTGTTCCTTTTGGGCAAGGATTACTATTAACTTCTTTCCATAATTCTTTCACAGAATCTGCTCTTTCATAAGAGCCAGGAACAATCCAACATTTTGGAAGCGAATCTTTCAATGCACCGAGGTGATATGTTTCACCTTCTGCTCCCGTTGGAAATGTCACATCACTTGCCTTAAAGCCAAATGCAGATTCTTCCATACCAAATTACCCCATAAATTGATAGAAGCAAAAACTTAAATAGCTTAAGAATTCGAATAAATTATTTTGGTGGGCGGGAAGAGAAATTTATTCTCATTTTGAATTCAAGAATTTCTTCTGAAATTTCTCTTGACCACCAGTTTTTACTGAACGCAGTCATGAAATTTGACTAAACGCCAAATTATAAGACTGGCGCTCCAACTGACTCAGTGCATCTGCGCATATATCAACTATACGCGCATCTGCCCTTCGCAACCAGGCTGAGCTACCCGCCCATTATGGACTGTTGGTAAACCAACTTTATAAGTTTTCATGCGCAATAGCTTTCATGCAAAAACTCCAGCTTGTGGATTCAATACAGGAAAGGCTTGAGGAAAATAATTTTTCAACCTGCAGGTATCACGGGTGCTTTGACATTGCTGCAAGGAAAGAAAAACTTTTGTTTCTGAAAGTTTTGCAGAATGTGGATTCGCTTGCAGAGGAAAGCTCAAGAAATCTGAAAATTCTTTCGCAAAATTTGGACGCCTCGCCGCTTGTTGTGGGCGAGCACACAAATGCTGAAAGGCTGAAAGCAGGAATTGTTTACGAGCGCTTTCAAATCCCGACTGTTTCTGTTGAAACTTTTTCGCAAATGATTGCTGAAAATATTTTTCCTAAAATTTACAGGGACCGCGGCGGGCTTTATGTTGAAATTGATTCAGAGGCTATGAAAGCCGCAAGAAAAAGAAAAAATATTTCCCAGAGAGAGCTTGCAGAGGCTGCAGGAATTTCCAAGAAATCAATTTACGAGCACGAGTCTGCAAGCATGAGAATGGTTTTTCAGACAGCCGGAAGAATTGAAAAAATAATTGATGAGGGAATTTCCATTGAAATAAATCCTCTCGAGAAAAAGTTTTTTTCTCAGGCAGAAAAGCCAGCAAGCAGTTTGGAAAAATCCGTTGGCTCGGACTTGAAGAAAATTGGATTTTCAGTAAGCTTTTTGCGCTCAGCTCCGTTTGGAATTTTCGCAGCAGCAGGCAGCCTCGTTCTCTCGGACGTGGAGGAAAATAAAAGAAAACTTCAGAGGCGCGCGCCTGCTTTGAGAGAATTAATTTCTGTTGTCAAAAAGCCGGCTGTTGCTATAACAGAAAAATTCTCAGCAGAGGATTTTGAAATTCCAGTTGTTGAAAGAAAAGAGCTGAAAGAGCTTGAAGCAAAAGATTTGATTAGGATTGCTAAGCGCATGAAAAAATAGCCTTTTTAAATTTCAAATGTCAATACTATTTGTGTTCTAATGAAAAATATTGTCCGCGGAAAGCTCAAGCAGTTTGATGTGGCCTTGAAAAATCAGCCCGGCGCTTTGGCAGATTTGGCAGAACTTTTAGCAAACAGCGGCATCAATATAAAAGCGATTGCAACCGAATCCGCAGACAATGGCGCAGGAAAAGCAAAGCTTGTTACTGAGGATGAAAAAACAACACGCGCAGCGCTTGAGAAGGGAAGATTTCCTTTTGTCGAGAGCGAAATTTTGCATATCGGACTTATAGACAGGCCTGGAGAACTTGCGAAAATTGCGCGCATGCTTTCAAAAACAAAAGTAAATATTGATTCAATTTTTATTCTTGGAAAAAATGACGGCGAAACTGCTGTTGCAATGAAAGTTTCAGATTTGAATGTTGCAAAAAAAATCTTAGGTTGATTCCTATGGTTAGACAATTTGAAATTACTATTAAGAATCGAATAGGGGCTTTGGCAGATGTTTCGGAATTGATGTCAAAATCTAAAGTAAATATAAAAGCGATTTCAACTGAGACAAAAGATGCTGGCCTTGGTGTTATAAAACTTATCACAGATGACGAGCAGACAGCGAGAAAAACTTTATCTATGAGTGAGTTCGAATTCGACGAGTATGATGTTGTGCCTGTGAAACTTATTGACAGGCCTGGAGAATTGGCGCGCTTGGCCCGAGGGCTCGCAAATTTGGGCGTTGATATTGAATCTGTTTTTGTTCTTCACAAGGAAAACGGATTTACAGAAATCGCTTTGAAAGTAAATGATTTGGCAAAAGCAAGGAAACTGTTGAGTTTGAAATAAATTTTAGTTCTTGGAACCGAAACCTTTAAATACCTTGTATACTTACATATACAGGAAATCTTGCAGGGGCTCGCGCGTGGAGTAAACTCGCACGCGCTCGCATAAAATATGTGTTAGAAAATATTTGCAGCAGAAAAATTTGATAGCAGAATATTTTTTTCCACAGAAAGAATTCCTTTAAGAAATTTTTCTGTGCGTGAAAATTAAAAAGATTTTCACTGCAACACATATTTTAGAATTGAAATTTTCAAAAAAATAATTAAAAAATTTTGGAGGAGATAATAATGAATGCACAAATGGGTGGGCAGCAAATTTTTGTTTTGCCAGAGGGAACTTTGAGAAGTTTGGGAAAGGACGCGCAGCACGCAAACATTTCTGCGGCAAAAGCAGTGGGCGATGCTGTAAGAACAACTTTAGGCCCGAAGGGAATGGACAAAATGCTTGTTGACAATTTGGGCGACATTGTTATCACAAATGACGGAGTCACAATTCTTGATGAAATGAGCATTGAGCATCCGGCAGCGAAAATGATTGTTGAAGTTGCGAAAACACAAAACGAGGAAGTCGGCGACGGGACAACAACAGCTGCTGTGCTTGCCGCGGAATTTTTGAAAAAAGCAGAAAATCTTTTGGACCAGAATATTCACCCGACAGTTCTCGCGCGCGGCTACAAGCTTGCGAAAGAACACTCGCTGAAATTTTTGGGAAAAATGGCCCAGCCAGTTTCCCCTGAGAATGACGAGCTTCTGAAAAAAATTGCGATAACTGCGATGACAGGAAAATCTTCAGAGGGCGCGAGCGAGCACTTGGCGAAAGTCGCGGTTGATGCTGTTAAAGCAGTAATGGGAAAAGAAGATGGAAAAATTTCCATTGACACTGACAACATTAAAGTTGAGAAAAAACAAGGAGGCTCTGCAGAAGATTCGCAAATGATTCGCGGAATTATAATTGATAAGGAAGTTGTTCATCCATCAATGCCGAAAAATATAAAGGCTGCGAGAATTGCTTTGCTTGATTCTGCGCTTGAAATTGAAAAAACTGAAACCGACGCGCAAATTCAAATTACTTCTCCGGAGCAGATGCAGGCTTTCATGGAGCAGGAAGATAAAATTTTGAAAAGCATGGCTGACAAAATCGCGGCAAGCGGCTGCAATGTTTTGCTCTGCCAAAAAGGAATTGATGATGTTGCCCAGCATTATCTTTCCAAAAAAGGAATCATGGCTGCGAGGCGTGTGAAAAAATCTGACATGGAAGCTCTTGCGCGCGCAACAGGCGGAAGAGTTGTTACCAGTTTAGAAGATTTGGGAAAAGATGATTTGGGATTTGCCGGAGTTGTTGAAGAGAAAAAAATTTCCGGCGAGCACATGATTTTTGTCCGCGAGTGCAAGGACCCGAAATCTGTTTCAGTTTTAATTCGCGGCGGGACCGAGCATGTAGTCCAAGAAATTGAGCGCGCAATGGAAGACGCTATTGGTGGCGTGGCCTCAGCATTAGAAGTTGGAAAAGTTGTTGCAGGCGGAGGCGCGCCCGAGGCTGCAGTTGCCGGAGAATTAAGAAAATTCGCGCAAGGATATTCTGGAAGAGAGCAGTTGGCAATTCTTGCTTTTGCGGAAGCAATGGAAGTTATTCCGCGAACGCTTGCTGAGAATGCCGGCTTGGATCCGATTGACATGCTTGTTGAATTGCGCGCAGCGCATGATGACGGAAAAAATACTTTTGGAGTAAATGTTTTCACTGGGAAAATTGTTGATATGTGGAAGGACGGAGTGATTGAGCCGCTGAAAATAAAAACTCAGGCAATAAGTTCCGCAAGCGAGGCCGCTGAAATGATTTTAAGAATTGACGATGTTATAACAGCAAGCAAATTATCAGGCGGTGGCATGCCGGGTGGAATGCCTCCGGGCATGGGCGGCCATGGCGGAGAGATGGGGGAATATTAGAAATTTTTTCTCACACTTATTCTAAAACGTCAATCAACGATGACAAATCGCAAATGTTTATAAGACTTGAAAGATAAAAACAATTTATGACGGAAGATTATGGTACCATAGAAACAATGGAAGAATCTAATAAAAGATATGCCGCCGAAAGGAGACGCATGGAAAGAATGATGAATGAGTACAGATTGCGGAGAGATGCTGTAGAAAGAGGCGATGTAATTTCTGTAGTAGATATGCAAAAACTAGATGAAGATGGATATATTGTTACAGAGCATTGGGTTAGAATGTCAGTTGATGAGAAAGGAATTTCATTTCCCATATCTCCTGGAGAAGAAATTGATTTAAGACGTAGAAGAAAGATTAAGTAGGTTGTTTCATTTTTGACTATAAAATCCATGAGAATTTCGATGAATAAAATTGAAATGGCAAGTGCGCAAAGATTTAAATTCAAGTCTCAAACAATTTCTTTTATAAATTCTTCCATCTAATTTTTTCTCATGTCATCCTTCTGCTACATCTGCGGCAAGCCCGTTAAGCAAGATGGACTTTGCGAGCTGCACTTCTCAAAGAAAAATCCGCTGATGAAATTTCCAAGCAAGCTTTATGTTGAAGTCTGCGGGAAATGCGGCTCGGCAAAATCAGGCAACCGCTGGGTGCCTTTTGATTTGGAAAAATTCCTGCGCGGCTCAGCTGAAATCAATGGAAGAGTTGATGAAATAAAATGGGAAAACAAAAATAATTTTCTGGAGATTACAGCAAAAGGAATAAAGCCTGGCTCTGACGAGCAGACAATTGAAAATTATTTCATAACTCTCACAATGAACAAATGCACATGCGCGGTCTGCGGAATGATTTCCGGCGGATACTATCAGGCGATTCTGCAAATCCGCGGGAAAAATATTCAAGAGGCTTTGGATTTAGTAAACGCAGTATTGGAAAAGCTTTCTGAAAAAGACAGGATGGCTTTTGCGCGTGTGAAAAAAGTTACAGGCGGGGTTGATTTGAAAGTCGGCTCGCGGGCTGTTACGAAAAAACTTGCCGCTTTGCTAAAGAAAAAATACAATGCAAAAGTCACAACAAGCTATCAGCAGATTACGCAAATACAAGGGAAGGAAATTAACAGGAGCACTTATTCTGTGAGGATTTCTTAGGGCTCGCTGTGCTCGGCGAACTCGCAAGCTCGTTCGCCTCACAAATCAAAATGTAAAAATTATTTTTACATAATGACTGCGAGCGAAGTTTGAGTTTACGAAAACGAGCGAGCACATCAAAAAATCTTTTTAAACCTCTCTTCCCAAACTCGCGTATGAGGCCGCCATTAACTCCAGAAGAGGAGCAGGCAGAAATCGCGAGAACAAGAATTCCCCGCGCCCCGGAAATTCTCGGAGTTGTTTTGGAAATGCTTGGAGCCGGGAAATTGAGAATTGAATGCGATGACGGCTTCACAAGAATTTGCAGAATCCCGGGAAAAATCAGAAAAAAACTTTGGGTGCGCTCTGGTGATTTGGTTATGATTACTCCTTGGATTGTTCAGGAAAAAGAGCGCGGGGACATTCAGTGGAAATACAC
>CAZROS010000030.1:0-6664 GCA_964601825.1 uncultured archaeon
GAATGTGCTCGTGCACGCCAAATGAAAAATTTCCCTGCGAGTCAAAAACCCGCGGGTGCAATTTAAAATCAACAGCATCCAAAGCGCGCTTCAAAAATTCTGCTGCGTCTTTTCCTCTCAATGTAATTCTAACTCCAATCGGCCTGCCCTTTGCCATTCCAAAAGTTGTTCTTCCATGAGTCTGCGTTGTCACAATTTTTTTCTTTGTCAGGCTTCCCAAAAGTTTTTTCGCGCGGTCCAATTTTTCTCCTGCCTCTCCGCAGCCAATATTCAAAACAACTTTCTCAATGCGGATTTCGCGCATTGGATTTGCAGAGGGCTCAGCCATTTTTCTCACCCAAATTTATCGCAGGCTTCTCGCGCCCGACAACTATAACTCCGCCAAACGGCGCTTCAAATTTTTCTTTTCCGTGCTCGAGCCATAATTTTCTGTTAATCCCGCGCTCAATTTTGTGCACGTGCGCAAGCCTTCCGGCATTTGCCCCGCGGGTTACCAAAACCAGCGCGCCTGTTTCAAATTTCAAATGCTCTGAAACTTTCTGCTTGGGAACCTCCAAAAGCAAAGAGTCTCCGACTGAATAATTATTTTTTTCTAAAAGCAAACTGCGGCCGTCGTGCAAAGCAACTTGGATTTTTCCTCCTGCAACCGCAGACTTGCCGATTATTTTGCAAATCTTCTGTTTTGAATCTGAAGCATTAACCTCAACCAGTTTTCCGCCGACAAATCTGTGATGCGAATTTGCTTTCGGCAGCGAGACTGAATCAAACAATCCAACGCCCCTGCGGTGGTCTGAGCAAACTTTTCCGTCCACCAAAACTTCTCGGCTCTTGATAATTTTTTTCGCCTCGCGTCCAATATCTGCAAGTTTCAAATTGTCCCTGATAATTGAAAGCAATGGCAAACTTTCAGCAAGCTTGTGCGGCCCGCGCGGCGCAGAGATAAATCTGAATTCCTTTTTCTCTGGAGCCCATTTCGCAACCATTCTTTTTAGTCGTGTCATGATTTTCACTTTTTTGTTTTTGATAAAATTAAGAGCATCCCTGTCAATATGTGTTGTGAAAATTTTACCGCCAAAAATTTCCGGCAAATTTTTTTTCAACACATGATGACAGCGAGGCGAATGAGTTTACGAATTCGCCGAGCTCATAATTATAATTTCGCTTTCACCTCAACTTTTACTTTAGCTTTCAGTCTCCTCTTATCTTCCATAACAGGATTTGTAATCATCAAATTCGAAGGCTCAAGCGGAAGCGGGCGCTCTTTTCCTGAAGTCTGCTTTGCTTTTATGTTTTCCAAAAATATTTTCAGGCGCTTCAAATCAACCTCTGAAACTTTTCCTGAAGTTCCAGCAAATTTCCCGCGCATGATTTTCACTTCATCTCCTTTTCTCAGAGGCAGGCTTCTTCTTTTTAGTTGCTTTCGCAATTCCTTGCTCAAGTGCGCGGACATAAATTTATGCCTGATGTGCAGCGGCGCATTCTGCCGGAATTTTCTTTGCTTTCCTGCTTTTGAGGATTTTGGTTGTGCCATAAAAATCAAACCACTGTGCTCGCGATTTTCCCAATCATTGAAAATCTTTCAACAGCTTCTTTTGCAATCGGGCCCTTTATCCTTGTGCCTTTGGGCTCGCCCTTTTCATTTACAATAACAGCAGCATTATCTTCAAAGCTCACGCGCATCCCATTGCGCCGCATGAATTCTCTTTTCTGCCTGACAATTACTGCGCGCACAACTTCGTGCTTTATTTTCTGGTCGCCTTTTTTTACTGTGGCTACTACAACATCCGCAATCCCGCAGCGGCTGCGCCTGCGCTTCACGCTTTTGTAATTGATAACTGAAATTATCTGCAGCTCGTCCGCGCCCGAGTTGTCGCAGCATTTCAAAAAACTTTCGGACTCAAGCCCGCGAGTCATTGTTGAGGAAACTGCTTTCATTGTTATCACTTTAATTTTTTATTTTTTATTTTCTTTTTGGCGCCGAGGGAGGGAAACTCCTTGCGAAGTTTGAACCCTCGTGACGTTTGGCACGTCAGTAGATCTTGAGTCTACCGCATTACCTTGCTCTGCAACCTCGGCAATGCCTCGGTCCAAACTCGGTTTCGCCGCAAGCGATATCTTTATAAATTATAGGTGTATATATTTTATGACGTTTGGCACATGGCTTTGCTGCCTCGGTTGCCCGCAAGGGCATTATTTTTTCTTTTTGATTTTTTTCAATAATCATTTTTTATCACTTTAATTTTGGCAAAACTTCCACAACAACAAAACTTTTTGTTTTGCTGAGCGGCCTGCATTCTGCGATTCTTACTTTGTCGCCTTTTTTTGCCGCAACGCATGTGGGATTGTAAGCTGACACTGAACTATTTCTGCGCTCAAAGCGCTCATACTTTGTTATGTAGTGCATGTGGTCCCAGCGGACAACCGCAGACTTCACTCCGCCGGCGCTGTTCACTGTTCCGACAAAAGTCCTGCCTCTCAATGGAACAGCTCCATGCCATGGGCATTTCACATCTGCGCATTTGCTTGCTGGAGCTTTCGCTGACAAGCCAATGTTCCTGTGTTCTTTTTTTGCTTTTTGTTTTTTGCTGAATGACATTTTATCACTTTATTTTTGCTTCGTATCCGCATCAATGTGTGTCAAAAATCTGTGTTGCTTCTCCTAATGTTTCTTTCCGGAAAAGTATACAGAATTCCAGTTTGTTCTTCGGATTCAATTTCAGCTCTGTAGACCATTTTTGAGCCGCTCTGATGTAGTTCTCTAATTATTATCGGAATAATTTGTCCTGTTTCCATTCGTCCCCAAACTTTTTCTCCCGATTTAAATCTTGCCATTTTCTCATCTCCACCGTTTCAGTTTTATTTTAATTCTGTCCTCGGGATTGCGCGCCAAAATTTTTCCATCCACTCGGACGCGCTTTCCATCGGGCAATTTGAATATAAATTTCGCGTTCTCCTTTGAAATTTTTTTCTCTCCATTTTTTGTTTCAATCACAAGCAAATTTTTTGTTTCGCTTGCGATTCTTCCTTTCAATCCAATCTGCGATTTATTTTCCGCATCGCAAACCTCTGCCTCCAATCCAACAAGCTCGTGCTGCGCGAGGTTGCGGGCAGTGATTGGCATTTTTTTATTTCCTATTTTTTTATTTTATTTTCTCGGCTTTGGCGAACTTTATAAATTCTGACTGCGCTTTATTCTTGAGACGCAGGGTATAAGGTTCGGTAATCTCGGTTGCCCTCACGGGCAACATTTTTTCTTTTTTACTTTTCACTCAACTTCAATCTGGTTTTCATCAAAACCCTCGGCAATCAAAAGTTTTTTTACTTTGTCCTTGTGGTTGCCCTGAATTTCTATTTTTTCATCCTTGAAAGTTCCGCCGGCCGCGAGCTTGCTTTTCAGTTTGCTTGCGATCTGCTTCGGGTTTGCGTCCTTGGAAATTCCCTCAATAATCGTAACCCATTTTCCGAACGAGCGCTTCATTGAGTAAACTTTTATTTTCACAGCCTCGCGCGCCATTGCTCCGCAGACGCACAGGTCCAATGGAAGCCCACAGGTCTTGCAAACTTCTGGCATTTTTTATTTTACTCCTTTGTTTTTTCTTTTGTATGGAAAAAACTTTCTTAAAATTTCTCCTGTCTCTACTGCTCCTTCCATAGTTTCATTTCCTCTATTATCTCGCTCAAAAAAATATCTTTTTCCTGAAGTATCAACAACTTCAAGTCTTTCATATATTGGGCGCAAATTTCTATTGAGATGTTCTTCATACCTCAATATAGCACCGTTTCTCTTTGCTTCCACCATAAAACAATTTGAGTAATGGTAATCTGGAGACTCAAATTCGCCCCTCAAATCTTGCAGGCGTCGCTCTATACTTTTTTTCAAACTTCTCATTTTATCATCTCTCTTTTTGATTTTGATTTTTAATCGGTCTTTGGCGTCGGAGGCGGGATTCGAACCCGCGGTGGTCGTTAAACCAAGCAGCTTATAAGGCTGTCACTCTAACCGAGCTGAGCGACTCCGACCGCGCCGACCGATAGCTTTAAATATAATGAATATCATTTCATTATAGTCGTTAAACCAACTAACCGAGTTGGATGTGGGATTCGAACCCACGAACCCCAGAAACTTTTTCTGGGGGTTTTATTTTTTCATTTCCATTGGTTTTTTCTTTTCAACTTTTTTCAATTGCAAATTTTTCTTTGCTGTCAGCTCAGTCAAAATCCGCGCGATTGTTTTTTTTGTTGCGCGCATTTTTCCCGCGTTTGCTGGGGAGCCGCCGACTGAAATCTGCCCGCGGTCTTTTGCGATTTCCAAACGGAATTCAGCAAGTCTCTTTGTCAAATCTTCTGCGCTCATTCCGTGGATTTCTTTTGTTTTGATTATTGCCATAAAAATTTACCATTTTTTTCTTTTTCATATTAAGTTAATTTTTATGGGACTGAAAAATTTCGAATTTTTCTGGACCATAAAAATCATTTCCCCGCAGTCTGCGCCAAAATTCTTTTCATTGCCTCCAGCTCTTTCGGCGGATTAACTAAAATCCTAACCTGAACTCCAATCTTTCCGAGTTTGACTACTGTGTTCGCATACGCTGTTAAAACATCTGTCTCAGCAGGATCTCCAGCAAACCGCAAATAGCCTGTTGAATATTTTTCAATCCTCCCCATCTCGCCGCTGATTTTTCCCGCGATTCTAATTGCAACTCCAACAGCTCCAGCTTCCATAATTCTTTGCATTGTAAATCCAATTACTCTTTTTGTGTTGAGCCCGCGCTCAAGCGATGCCGCAATTTGCTTTGAAACAATAAACGGGTCCAAGTCCGGATTTTCAACTTCCTGCACATCCAGCTGCGGATTTTCAAATCCGAATTTCTGCTTTATAGTTTCAGTCATTGTGTCAATTGTTTTTCCGCCCCTGCCAATAATCATTCCAGGCTTTTGCGCAAAAATTGTGATTCTCATTGCCAACGGCGTGCGCTGGATTTCAGCGTGGCTGTAGCCTGCGCGCGTGAATTCTTTTTCCAAAAATTCCTCCAGCTGGGCGCGCCTGATATTTTCTGTAACGAATGTGCGTTCTTTCATGGGGTTTCACTTTTTGATTTTTTTCTAAGGCTCGCGCAAAGGTAAACCCATTGCGCTCGCGTCATTGTGTATGAAAATTATTCTCACACACCGATTGCGAGCGAGTTTGAGTCTACGAAAACGAGCGAGCTCACAATCATAATTTCTGTTTCACCTCAACCTTTTTTTCTTTTTTCTCAACAGCCTTCGCAATTCTCAAAACCGCCTGAACATGCGTAACTTTCATTCGCGAGCCGAACATTCTTTTGCGCCGGGCGCGCAAATATTTCGGGCCCTGGTGCGCGGAAATAAAAAGCGTGCGGCCATCGGTTGTCAGGTTTCTGTGAACTGCGTTTTTCTCAGCAGACTCGAGCAATTCTAAAATCATTCCAGCGGCCTTTGTGTGGAATTTTCCATCAAGCGAAACTGTCTGCTCAACCAAGCCCCTGCAAAACTTTTTCGCTTTGGAAAAATCTTTTCTGTTCAGAGCGTGGCATATTTTCTCAGCCGCTTTCGTGGACGCGCGCATTGTTGTGCGGGCAGTCACATCTTCTTTTGTTGTTGGGAATGTGTAATTGGACATTTTCATCTACCATATTTCTTTTGAAGTCTTCTTGTTTCTTCCTCGACTTTTCTCGGATCTACTCCTACATCTCTTAGAGCTTGGTCAAGGCCTTCATCTGATGAGCCATATCGCGATAATTGTTCTCTCAACGCCCTCTCCATTTCTTCGCGCATTTCTCTCACACTTGGATCAGCAGCTTCTTCTAGTTCCATACGGCGCCGGCCCTTTTCTGTAGTTCTATATTCGCCATCTTCACCAATTTCAAGATAACCTTTTCTAACCGACTCCTGTAAAGCGAGGTGAAGTTCCTCTGAACTTACACGCGGTATTTTACTTGCCATAATAATCATCACAAATCCTATTTCAGCGGCATGAACTTGCTTCCTTTTGTCGCGCCGACTCCGGGAGCCGAGTGCCGCACGCCCCTTGTTGTGGCTGAAAATTCCCCGAGCCTGTGGCCGAGCATTTCTGCTTTTATGTCAACAGCTGTCCATTCTTTTCCGTTATGGACCAAAATTCTTTTTCCAACCATTTCTGGCAAAACAATCATGTCGCGCACGTGCGTCTTTATTGCCTTGTTCTTTTTTCTCACGCGCTCCAAAAGTTTTTTCTGCTGAACAGTCAAACCTCTAAGCAAACTTCTGCGCGGGCGCGCTGTCAAAAGTTTCGCGAATTCCTCAAGCGAAAGCTTTTGAAGTTCTTCAATTGTTTTTCCTTTGAATGTAAAAAATTTTGCCATGATTATCAGTTTTTATTTTTGATTATGATTTCTACGAATGCTCGCCCGCTTGTGTAAACACAAAGCTCGCTCGCAATTAATGTGTGAAAATTATTTTTACACACCAGTTAGCGAGGCGCATGAGTTTACTCTGCGCCGAGCCATTGAAAATTTTTATTTCCTACTTCTTCTTTTTTCCTCCCCTGCTCGCAGCAATGCTGCCAACCTTTTGCCCAGGCGGCGCCCACCTGCTCATGGTTTTCGGCCAGCCGGGCTTTGTCTTTCCTCCGAACGGATGGTCAACTGGATTCATTTTCGTCGCA
>CAZROS010000031.1:0-6662 GCA_964601825.1 uncultured archaeon
TGTAAAAGGGGCGTCTGTATCATCGGTGTCATTGCACCATGTGCCATCAGTGGCAGCTCGCGAATTTGTTGTGGTTGTTGTCGGCGGCAAAGTTGTTGTGGTTGTTGAAGTTGTAGTCGGCGCAGGAAATCCTCCATTTTGCGTTACTTCCAAATAACTTAAAGCGCGGCTGTAAATTCTCAAATTGTCAAAATCAGTGTCAACTGCCGTGTCGCCGATTATTATATCCACCGCAGGAGTTTTAACTGAGCCAGAATATTCTGTTCGGACATTCCAATCTTGGTCATTCCAGAGAACGCCGTCAAGATAGTAAGCGGCATAAGTTGTATTTCTTGCGTAAACAACATGGTGCCATGTGCCATGAGCAAGCTGATTTCCGTTGCTGACTTGGCTCCAGTATCCAGTGTTAACAGCAGTTGAGCCCGCGACAACCGGTCCCTGATTGTATTCATTCCATAGCCAGCGTTGTATAAGAAAATTATAATTATTTGTTGGGCTTCCTTTGTAAACTAAATTCTGATTGAAGCTTTGGTTGTTGCGCTGGCGAAACCAAAATTCAACTGTGAACGAATTTGCCAAATCAAAAGTAGAGCTGTAAGGAATTTTTCCCCAGTCGCTGCTTGTGTTAACATAAAGATATCCTCCTGATTGCCCGCCGCTTGATTTGAATTGCGCATTTCCAACTGCAACAGCAGCTGTTCCTCCAGAAACTTCGTTGTTTCCATTGCCGTCGAATTTCCAGTAGCCTATTAGGCCGTTTGTTGCTTGAGCGAAAGCTGATGTAGAAAAAATAAAAATAGAGAGAATAATGGCGAAAGCGAAAAATAATTTATTCATAGTAAAAATTGCGAATGCCTATTTATAAAGATTTTAAAAACAATTTTCAAAAAGGCCTCTGCTCTCTTCTCAATTTCATCAAGCTCGGCACAATTCCAATTCTATCCACAAGCTGGTCATGCAAAGCATTCGCGTCATTCTCCTGCAATTTCGCGCGCAAGTCTGCTTCAATCAAAGGAGCTGGAAATCCATAGGAAGAGTGCGGGCTCATTGCCAAAACAAGCGAGGCGATTTTGTCTGCTGTCTCAATTGGATTTTTCTCTGAAAAAAAATCCACACGAACTGGGCGGTCGAATTCTGCGGATTTCAAATAGAAGGAAAATATTTTTTCTCCTGCTGGGCCCAAGTCAGAGAGAACAGGGTGCTGGCTCGGCTGAGAGGAAAATTTAAAAACCGCTGTGCGCTCTCCGTGCTGCAAGCAATGGTAAAGCAAATTTGTGTCGCGCGTGCCAGATAAAATTTTTTGCAGTTCAGGGACGCGCGGGCTTTCTATTTGCCCAAGAATTTTTTCTGCAACAATTTCGCATAATCTCCTTCCTCTAGAATCCTCAACGCAACCCGCAAGCAAAGAGCCTGAAGAATTTTTGTAAAGATTTTTGAAACTCTGCAAAACCAATTGGTAGCGCGCAAAAGCTGGAGAATTTTTCTGGGGCTTGTCGTTTCCATGCGGCACAATCATTCCATCCATTAAAACAATATGCGGGGAAAATTTTGAAAAACATTCTGCAGCTAAATCAACTTCTCCGCGCTGGCGTTCAAGCGAAGAGCTCATTGCAAACTCCTCATCATTGTAAGGGTCTGAAACAACTGTTAGTTTTGGAGTTACAATCGCATGCGGGTGGTAGGCAACTTTTTCTAATTTTCCGGAATTGTAATTGAAAACAACAGCAACCGCGCGCGTGAGAATTAAATCCATGCCGTGGTATTCGTGCTGCGAAAGCCCGCCGTCAATTGCGGCAACTATTTTTTGGTCCAGAGAATCGGCAGAAACTTTTTGTATTAAATTCTTTTCCAAAACTTCCCCGCCGAGCTCAACGCTTGCGGAAATTTCTCGCAGAAATTTTCCAAGCTTCTCGCGGCTGGCTTCAAGATTTTTTATTTTGTCTGCGATTTCCGAGAGCTGTGGGAGAAGTTCGTGCATCAAAATTGTTGTGAGTTAAGGTTAATAAGTTTTGTTTGCGAAGAATTTGCATGCAAATCCTAAAGCGCGGCGCCGAAGTAATCTCCGCGAACAATCTATTTAAAGTATGAGAGGCAATTAACTTTAGGTGAAATAAATGCAACCAACAATGGAAGTGCTATATAGAGATGTGGAAGAAATAAAAAAAGAAGTCCATGAAATAAGAGAAATTTTATTTAGCGAGCCTGAGTTAAGGGAAGATGTTGTGGATAGATTGGAGCAGGCAAGAAAAGAAATAAAAACAAATTTTATAACTCATGAAGAAATGATGAAGGAGTTTGCTGGGCATGACTTACGAAGTGCGGTGGCATCCAAAGACAAAAGAGTTCCTTCGTAAGTGTGAGAGGGATGTTGCCGAAAGGGTTGTTGAAAAAGTTGAGAGTATAAAAGAAAATCCATTTCCTTTCTTGAATTATTTCCCTAATAAAAAAGTTTTCAAGCTCAGAGTAGGCGATTGGAGAGTTCTGATGGATATTGACCAGAAAAATAAAATTATGGAAATTTTGCTCATAGACCATAGAGGCAGAATTTACAAAAGATTCTAGTTTGGAAGGTTTAATAAGTTTGCGCTCCTTAGTTTTTCCATGCAAATTTTGAAGAGAGGTGCAGAAGCTATATTGTATTTAGACTCAGAAAAAAATCTTGTAAAGGAAAGAATAAAAAAATCTTACAGGCTGCCAGAAATTGACAATAAACTTCGCGCCGAGCGCACGCGCGCAGAGGCGCGGCTGATAAATGAAGCGAGCCGCGCTGGCGTGCCTGTGCCGAAAGTTTTTTCTGTGAATGAAGCGGGAGCGAAGATTATTATGGAATTTTTATCCGGAGAAAGGCTGAAAGAAATTTTCAATTCCAAATTGCCATTGAAAGAAAAAGAAAATCTAGCAGAAGAAATTGGAAAATCTATTGGGCTTTTGCATTCCCACAATTTAGTTCACGGGGATTTGACAACAAGCAATTTAATTTTGCACGAAAATAAAATTTTCTTTATTGATTTCGGACTGGGCTTTCAATCAAATCGAGCAGAAGATTTCGCAACAGACTTGTCAGTTCTGAAAGAGGCGCTCAAGTCCACGCATTTCAAAGACTTAAATAGTTTGTGGGAGCAAATTCTTGAAGGATATTCCAAGAGCAACGCAGATGCTGAAAAAGTATTTAAAGCCTTGGAGAATATTGAATTAAGAGGAAGGTATGTTGAGAGAGTTGGATGAACTCGCGCGCAGGAATAAATCCATGCGCGCTCGCAATTGATATGTGAAAGGAAAAAAGAAATGCAAATTTTTGTAGCCTTTTTTCTTGCCACATAATTTAGATTCATGCTCTTCATGTTACCAAAACAAAAAAATCAAAAGTGAAAAAAATGCCAAATGAAATTCAAACAACACAGACATCACCTAGCGCAGCAACTGACGGTGGAAAGGAAAAATTTAATTTTTTAAAATGGGTTCATGGAAAAAATAGGCAGGAATTTTTGGAAAACGGAAGTTATGTTCTAATGGTTGTTGCCGCGATTTTGGTTTCCGGCGGGCTGCTCGTTGGAAGTTTTGTTCCTGGAATTGTAATCGTTGCAAGCATTGGCGCGTTCGTTCTTTTGCCAGCACTTGTGATTTATGTTGTTTCCCAATTAATGCTGCCGGATGGAAAAAATCCTGAGGAGGATAAAAAATAATTTTTCTCAAGAATGGTTCGGTTTTTTGCTGAACCATATCTGATTTGGTGAAAACATGGCAAGAATTTACGCAAGAAAACATGGAAAATCCAGAAGCACGCGGCCGCAAATTCCCGCAGGCTGGGTTGAATATTCTGCTGATGAAATTGAAAAATTAGTTATTAAATTAGCGAAGGACGGGCTTGAGCCTGCAAAAATTGGTTTGGTTCTGCGCGACCAATATGGAATTCCGCTTGTGAAATCCGCAACAGGAAAAACTATTTTGAAAATTCTTTCTGAAAATAATTTGGCGCCAAAAATCCCATCGGACCTTTTCAATCTTCTGAAAAAAGCAGTTAGCCTGCACGCGCACATTGAAAGAAATAAAAAAGACGCGCACGGAATCCACGGAGTTGAGCTTTTGGAAAGCAAAATCCGCAGGCTTGTGAAATATTATGTTGCTACTGAAAAATTGCCGCAGGGCTGGAGATATGACGCGAACGCGGCGAAATTAATCGTGGAGAAAGGTGAATTATAATGCCGGAAGAAAAAATTCAGGAGCAGAACGCAGAAAAGCCTGAGCAGAAGCAGAAAATCGAAAAATCCTTGAAGGGAAAAATTTGGATAAGAATTCTTGCGCCGAAATTTTTTGAGGAAAAATTTCTGGGCGAAACTTTGGCAAACGAGCCGAAAAATGTTTTAGGCCGCACAATTGAAGCAGGCTCATTTGAATTCAGCGGGGATCCTAATAAATTTTATGTAAAATTATTTTTCAAAGTTTCTGAGGTGGATGGCTCCATTGCAAGGACAAAATTTTTCGGGCACGATTGCTCGCGGGATTTTCTTGCGCGAGTTGTTCACTACAATGCGACACGAATAGATACAAACCAAATTGTCCAACTCAAGGACGCAAAGCTCAGAATCAAAACAGTCAGCATGACAGCGCGGCAGGTCAGCCAGGCAGTTGACAAGGAATTGAGGAAAAAAATTTCCGAGTTTGTGGCTGGCCTGAAAGATCTGACAGAAGAGGAGTTTGTGAAGAAAATGATTTCAGATGAGCTGCAGCAAAACATCCGCGCAGAAGTAAATAAAATTTATCCTCTGCGCGCGTTTGAATTTAGAAAGAGCGAAGTTTTGGAATGAGCTTAGCTTTTTGCTTTTGTTGCTGGCGGCTTGGGAGCTGGATTGATTGCGGGCGCGGTTGAAGTTTTCATTCCTGCTTTCTTTTGCTTTTGCAGATAAAATGCGATTCCGACAATTGCAACTAACAAAACTATTCCTCCTATTGAAACATAAAGAATTGGAATCTCCGCTGGAGCTGGCAGGGAAAGTTCAGTTATTGATGACTGCGCCTGAAGCGCAAGTGTTTTTGCATTTGCGTAATCGCCTGTATTGTAAGCATCAACAGCCAGGCCGTAAAGCTTCAGAGCTTCGGAAATATTTTTTGTTGCCTGCAGCTCAACAATTGTTTTGTTGGTTTCTGATATAGTAGCGTAAGCTTCCTGATCTGAAACAGCAATTAATTCTACTATTGTAGTTGTTGTGGTTGTTCCTAATGAAGTTGTGGTTGTTGCGCCAGCTCTTGTAGTTGTGGTTGTGCCGCCTGTCTTTGTGGTTGTGCTCGAGCTTGATGTGCTGCCTGCTGAAGTTGTTGGTGGCATTGTTATGCTTGAAGAAGTGCTTCCGGATGAAGTTGTGGTAGAAGAGCTCGTTGTGCCACCAGGCAGACTTGTTGTGGTTGAGCTTGAGGAAGTTGTTGTGGGTGGTACAGTGGTTGTTGGCGTTGAAGTGGTTGTTGGCGGAGTATACGCAACACAAAGTGTAAGTGTCCTGTATTGACCGGCTTCATCAAAATGAATCTGGTGAAGATCCCCAACTTTTGATTGGCCTGCGGTACATAAGCCTGATGCTGGGAAAGAGCCTGCTCCTTCACCAGCATATGTGCTGCTGCCTGCGTCAATGCCAGAAACACAAATTCTATAATTAACTTCATTCCATGTCCAAGTGTCACCAGGTGTTGTAAGTTCTCTGAGGTCTCCAAATGTTCCCAAACTTGTATAGCCAGCGTCACATGCCGATGGTGTGCAGAGGCTCCCTTCGCCTGTAATTCCAGTGCTTGTGCATGTTTTCAGATTTCCTGAAGTCCCCTTTGCGCAAATTCTGCTATATGCGAATTTGTCCTGAGTGTTTCCAGAATTTCTGTACTTATCTGTAAAAATACCTGCGTCAACAAATCCCGAACCGCAGGAGCTGGGTGGGCAGTTGGCTGAAGATTCAGTACCGCCGCTCTGAACAATAGTTTTAACCTCTCCGTTTGTGCCAGAATTTACGGTTTCTGTGCCGCAAACAGTTTGAAATCCTGTTGGCCCGCCACTGAAAATTTTTGAAAAGAATGAAAGTATACTGTTGAAAAAATCCGCGAAAAAATTTCCTGTCGGCGCTGCGAAAGCTGGAACAGAAAAAACCAAAATGCACGCAATGAATATTGCAATCAAAATATTTTTGCTTGTCATGTTAATCTACTGCCATACTTGGACTGAATTTTATTTATATTATACATTTATAAACCTAACTTTTGGGCAGTCAGAGATGGTTTAATAAACCTTAAATGCAAATTTTTCCTGCAGGAGCTAGGTCTGGGTGGTTAGGCCTCACCTCTATCGGCGAGCGGTCTTTAGCCGAGCCAAAGCCTGAAGGCGATTGAAAAAATTTGTAAAGTCTGCGCAGCTGACTGAGAAGTTTCGCCTCGCGGAATGGGTTATGCAGCGAACCCGCAGAGGTGCGGAAGCAAGCATGCGTAAGTTGCGTAGTCCGTGTTTGCGAGATACGAAATGGAGAAGGTTGCTCAGGTAAACTTTGCAAATTTTTGCATTCCACCGAGGGCGCGCTCCTGCATATTTTTGAATTTTTAATTTTTAATTTCAAAAATTAATTTCTTTTCGCTTTCATCAATAGAAATAATAAAATTTTCAAAAGCATCTTTCCTTCCAAAAAGATTTA
>CAZROS010000032.1:0-6648 GCA_964601825.1 uncultured archaeon
CTGTCTGCTCAATTGTTTTTATGCTTTTCGCATACTTGCCTGAAAGATAATTGCTAACTGCCGCCTGAGTTATTCCCAAGCTCTTTGCTATTTCTGTCTGGGGCATTTCGTGCTCGGAAAGTTTTTTCGCAGTCGCAGCTCTAATCGCAGGCAAAAAGCTTTTGATTATTGCTTCGCAGGGCATTAGCATATTTATCACTCCCTAAGAAGGGCTCCGCCCTCCTTATGGGTATATTCTCCCGAAATTGTGCTTCGCATATTTTATCACCAATAGCTACTAATTATTGTGCTGAGCGGATATATAAAGGTTATAACTCACTTATAGTTTTGGGCTCTAAAGGCTTATAAATGTTATGGATGTGCGGGTATTGATACCAACTTTACATAACGAAATTGCTGAAGAAAATTAGCTTTCTCTTTCAAGTTGCCTCACTCTTTCAGCAACTTCAAATCTTGAGGCATTTGGAAGCAAACCTATTCTCCTTAATTGTTGAGCAAGATATTCTTGGTCTACGCACATGTAACCTTGTTGGTCATGCATTTCATTAATCATTCTCAAATCGTATCTTGATAATCCGTTTACCATGTTTTATTCTACGCCTTTGGGGTTTTTAAAGATTTAAGTTTCCTATTAGCTTTTTATATCAGTGACAGCAAATTAAAAGTGAGTTATATGCAAACCGCCCACAAAATCTTTTCAGCAATAGACAAATTTTTCCCAGCGAAAATTGCGCATGCGCACTGCGATATTCCATGCGGGATTTACGACCCGCACCACGCTCAGCTCGCGGCGCACACAATTATCAGAATGGTAAATTTAATTTCAGAGCTGCCGCCGATAACTCCGCAAATGACTCCTGAGCAAAGAATAGAGGCTCTCAATAAGCTCTCGCGCTATATCGCAACAAAAGAGCAGCACGCGGAAATTTTGAAAACCGAAGTGAGAATTTTGTGGGGAGATTATTTCAAGCCCGAGCACGGCCAGAAATTTCCTGAGCTGAATGATTTGGTTTGGAAAACTTTGAAGCTCGCGAGCAAAGCGCGGCAGGAAATAAATTTGAGCGCTTCTGAGGAGCTTTTAGAAAATGCGAATAAAATCGCAGAAATTTTCTGGAAGACAAAAGATGTTGGCACTGTTAGAGCGGCCGCGCCGTATCCGACAAAGAAAGAAACAGTTTGGCCGGTTTTGAAGAAATAAATCAGGCAACATAATTTGCTTTAACATTTTCCGCTATCTTTGGAATATCTTCAGTCCTAAATCTAAGTCTGGTGTCTCTGCCATATTTTTGGATTTCTTTTTGAAGTGTCTGAGCATTCAGAGGCGCGCGCATGACATCAAATCTTTCTTCACCTTTTTCGTTTGGAATATATTCTTTTTTTTCAGAGAGGTCATCCAACGGTGTTAGTCCACCGATTGAGTGGCCGCCAAATTCATGAATCAGACAGTAAGATGCGAAATCAACTGCTGTCTGTTTTTCTCCTTTGTTCCAAAAATAAACGGCCTCTCCTATGCAAGGAGAATCTGGATTAGAAGCTACATTGATCAACCCTCTAGCTAACACGTAATGGTGTGGTAATGTGTCGGTATGAATTTGTATAAATGGGTATAAAATACATTTATGTTTTTGGCTTGTTTTTCCATCCAAATTACTATTATCAAATCTTGGAGTTGTAATAATTTTTATTCCTGCATCTGCAATTTCTCTAAAATATTTAGTGAGTTTTGTCGGAACAAAGACATTGTTTTCTGGATTAAAAACCAAGCTCGTTTCAAGTTCATTTATCTGTTCTTTTGATAATCCATAAATTTCTATAGCTTCTTCAAGTTTAGTGGGGGGCCCAAAATATTCTCCTGGGAAACGTCTATTAATTTTATCTAATATACTTTGGGCTTCTTTTTTTTCGGTTTCAAGTCTTTCCTTAATTTTCTTTTCTGTATCTGGACTCACTTTTACTATGCCAAGTAGTTTATCCAGGGCATCATCAGCTGTTTTAAAATTAACTTTTCTGAGCCTTTCTCTCAATTCTTTCCTGCCACCATCCTCTGTCAAATTTAATCTCAGCAGATTTTTCACAACAGGTGGCGTCCATTCTCTGTAATCAACTCCCAAAGCTTTTCCTTGCTCTGCAGAAAGCGGCTTGACATGCGCGCGCAAATCTGCGAAGTCCATAGCTCTTTCTAGCTCAGCGGCGGCTGCTTCAGCAAGCTCTATTGGGACGCCTTCGTATGCAAAGACTTTTGTTTCTAATGACATAAAAACCATTTATAATTTTATCATATCTCCTTGTAAATCTATGGCAACCTTTCTGACAAAAGATTTTATATATTTGAATTTTGTACATATTGTATATTTGTGCGAGACCGTTCCTTTTGATACCATGCCGGCAATTTCACATTGTTCTGAAGTTACAACACTACCGCTATTACCCTCAAAAGAACAAATTTTTATTACGAATGTATCTTTTTCAATTTCACTTCCAATAGCAGCATCAAACCTCTCTAACATAATTCTACCATTGTATAGGATTACTTGATGCGGTTTTAAGCTGTTAGCATCTATCGAATCATTAGAAAATCCGCGCATTGAGACAAAATTATCTACTTTGTAAACTTCTTCATCGGATGAAAATTTCAAACCTGTCGGTTTTGGATCTCCTCTTGGCAGAAAAAGCTTTAGAATGGCTAAATCGGTATCAGAATCTATAAAATATATTGTTGGATCGAAAAATTTAAACCCATCTGCTGTATAGGCGCATGCTTCTATTCTATCTCCGATATTTAAATTTTTATAATCTTCACCAAACCTACCTCTCATATTTTGAAAGGATTCAAAAAAATCTTTAGCGATGTGTCTATTAGTGAGCACAAATCCATCGCTTGTTAATTTGATACCATTTCCTGCGCTATATTCTTGGTTTGATTCATCGGGAACTGACATAACGCAATTAAAGGAGTCATCTAGATTGTTTACTTTTCTGCTTTTTACCTGTAAAGACGGGTAGGTATGTATTAGCCGAACAAAACTTCTTTCCAAAATTCTTTCATTTTCTTGGTAAGTTATACCGCCCAAACATTCTGTTGATGCTTGCAACGATGAGACTGACTGACTTTTTGCTTCTTTTGAAAGCCGTGTTAACATTATAATTATTATGTATGGATAGTATATAAATCTTACTAACTTAGTTGCAGTGAAAGCTTTTATAACCATCTATTAGAAAACAATTTCATGTGCCTTCCCATCTCAATCGGCAAAAACTTTAAGTTTTGCGAGCCAGAAAAAATCACAAGGATTTTCTATGCGTGAAAAATCTTCTGATTTTTCACAGTCGCAGAATCCTGCGGATTCTGCCGATCTACAAAGTCCGCGAGCGCAGAACATAACATTTTATGATAGAAACGCCTAAATCTAAAGGTTATCATTTTTGATAACCTAAAGATTTATAAGCTTGCTAAGCTAATTCTAATAATGAAAACATTGAGGGTTTTAAGAGAGCTGGAAAAGTATCCGGTTTTTGACATGAATATTTTCAGGGGCGTGGCGGAAGTTAAGGGCAGCTACGCAAAGCTCTACCTGCACAGGCTTGCAAAGTCCGGAATGATTTTCAAAATAGAGCGCAACCGCTACACAATCCATAAAAATCCTTTTCTGATAGCCTCAAGAATTGCTTGGCCATCTTATATTTCTTTATGGAGCGCGCTAAGATTTTACAATTTAACCGAGCAGATTCCTCATGCCATCTCTGTAGTTACAGCAAAAAAAAGAAATCAGTCGGCCATAAACTTTTGCGGAACAAAAATAGTTTTCACACATATTGACAAAAAATATTTTTCTGGATATAAAAAAATAAATTACGAGGGACATGAAGTTTTTATCGCTGAGCCTGAAAAAGCTCTTGTGGATGCTCTTCTGCTGAAGAAAATTTCCGATGGGGAAGCTTTAGAAATTTTGAAGAAAAACAAAAAAGAGATTGACTTCAAAAAATTTCTTGCTTTCTCAAGGAAGGCGGGCAGAGAATTTTATGAATATTCGAAGGCGTTTTGCAAAAAATCAGGTGTGAGGCTATGATAAGCAAAGATGAGATGAAAAAAATCGCAGAGGCGAAAAAGCTTTCTGCTGAAAACTGCGAGAAAGATTATCTGCTTGAATTGGCGCTGTTTGTAATTTACAGCGAATTTGGAAATGCTCTCATATTCAAAGGCGGGACTGCGCTTTACAAATTTTATAATTTAAACAGGTTCAGCGAGGACTTGGACTTTACATTGAACAAGAAAAATTTTGACTTTGAAAGAATGTCCAAAAAAATACTTTTCTCTTTGGACAGGCTTGGGGTGGTGGGAAAAATAAAAGAATTCTCAAAATATAGGAACGAGGCTAATGTGAAGTTCAATTTCATAGGACCCGCCTATAGGGGAGGCAAAGAGAGCATGGCTTTTGTTTCTTTGAACATAAGCTTAAGGGAGCGGGCTTGCAATTTCAAGAAGGAAACTTTCATTCCGTCTTACAGAGAAATCCCGGCATTTGATGTTTTTGTCATGGACGAAAAAGAGATTCTGGCAGAAAAAATTAGAGCAGTTTACAGCAGGAACAAGCCGCGCGATATCTATGACTTATGGTTCCTGCTGAAACGCGGAGCTGAGGTTGACTATAATCTTATAGATAGAAAACTGAAATTGGTTAAGGTGAAATTTTCTCTAAATAGCTTTCTGAAAAAAATAGACGAAAAGAAAGATTTGTGGGAAAAGGATTTGTCGCAAATGCTTATAGGCAGAGCTCCGAGCTTTGATGCTGTAAAGAAAGATATTTTTGATAAGATTAAATCAGAGGTGTGATAATGTGCCTTCCCATCCTAATTTACAAAGTCCGTGAGCAAAGCATGGAGCCGAATTTTTCTGAGGGGGATTTTGTTCTCGTGTGGCGGTGGCAGAAAAAATTTTCTGTGGGCGATGTTATTGTCGCGCAGCACAACAATTTAGAAATTATAAAAAGAATTAGAAAAATTTCTGGTGGAAAATTTCTGCTGGCAGGCGATTCAAAAAAAAGCACGAAGCCGGTTTGGATTTCTGCTAAAGATTTGATGGAAAAAGTTATTTTTAAAGTGGGCAGGCAAAAATAAATTATGCTAAAGCATTTAGTTGTGGCTGCTTTGCTGCTCTCAATTTTTGCGGCGCCGGCAGCAGCCCAAGAGCTCTCCCAGCTGAAAATAGATTTGCAAATCCAACCAGCCGGCACAGCAAGCGGAATTATTTCCGGCTCTTCTGATTTGCCCGAGCTGAAATTGGATTTGCCTTTTGAACCAAAAGAGTTGAAAAGCGCAGACCAGATTTCTGTTAGCAAAAATTCTCTGACAATAAAAAATCCCTCAAGTTTTTCAGCGAGCTTTGGAACTGAAAAGCTCACGAGCATGGTTGAGGGCGAGGCAAAATTGCTCTCGCTGATTTTTTCAACAGGAGCTGTGGAAAATTTTGATTTAAAAATTTCCCTGCCAGACGGCGCCGCAATTGTTGAGAAAAATGGATTGCTTATTACACGGCCTGTTTCCATTAGCACAGATGGCCAGAATATTTTCTTAGAATGGAAGCGCAATAGTTTCAGAGAGGAAACTTTTTTCGTGCAATACAAAGCAAAGGGCGGGGAGTTTGAATTCGGGCTCGCGCACATAGTTTTAATTGTAGTTGTTGTTCTTGCGGGCGGGATTTATGCAGGCTTCCGCTTCAAAAAATTTCGCAAGGAAAAATTCATTGAAGATATTTTGGGCCCAGAGGAAAAGAAAGTTGTGGCTGAAATAAAAAAGGCCGGCGGGGAAATTTTGCAGGAGTCCTTAAGGGAAAAGCATGGATGGTCAAAAACAAAATCTTCCAAGCTTGTTTCTAGATTAGAAAGCAAAGGAGTTGTTGAAAAGAAAATTTATGGGAAAACCAACAGGTTGAGGCTGAAGTGAAGCGCGTTTTGTTACCCCTACCATTTGCAGCAATACAAAATCTTTATAAATAGGTAGGGGTAAGTAAAAATATGGTAACTATAAGAAAAAGAAAATTGGGAAGCAATGAATTCTACTATCTAGAGCACACAATAAAAGTCAAAGGCAGGGTCCAAAAAAAAGAAAGATATCTGGGCAAAGAAATCCCAAAAGATATAGATGAAATAAAAAAAGAATTTACGAATGAAATCTACAAAGAAAAATGGCATTCTAAGCTTGATAAGATAAAAAAGAATTTCAGAAAAGAATTTACCCATCTACCGCCGGAAATCCGGGAAAAATATATTGAAACTTTCATGATCAAATTCACTTATGACACAAATAGGATAGAGGGCGGCTCCTTGACGCACAGGGAAGTGGCAGAGCTTTTGCATGATAAAATAACTCCTGTGCATAAGCCTGTTGAAGACATTAAGGAAGCTGAAAGCCATAAAAAACTTTTTTATCTGATGCTACAGCACAAGGGAGAATTAAATTTGAAAACTATTCTGGAATGGCATAAAATTTTATTTGCTGAAACAAAACCTAACATAGCCGGAAAAATAAGAACTTATGATGTCGGCATAAGGGGAAGCGATGCAGTGTTGCCGCCATGGAAATTTGTTGAGCCTCTTCTAAAAGATTTTATTTCATGGTATGATTCAAGCAAAAATAAATTGCATCCTGTTG
>CAZROS010000033.1:0-6402 GCA_964601825.1 uncultured archaeon
AGATTGAGAATTCCCAGCGAGCCTTTCAGAAAAGAAATTTCCGCGAGCACTGCGCTTATCAGAGAAATTCATACTTTTGGCCAGCAGATTCCAATTGGAATAGGAAGGGAGATACAGCACGCAGGATTTGGGAAAATGCTTTTGGCAGAAGCGGAAAAAATTGCTGCTGAAGAATTTTCACAAAAGAAAATTCTTGCAATCGCAGGCGTGGGCGCGCGGGAATATTTCAGAAAGTTCGGATACGGGAATGACGGGGCGTATGTGAGCAAGAAATTATGCTAAATGCTCTGAAAATTTTTGTTTTAAATCTTTATCTCCACGAAACATTTCATGGTCATAACACTTAAACAGCTTTCGGGCGCAATTAGGAAAAGGCGGCCGCAGATGGAAGAAAATCAGGCTTATGAGCTTGCGGTTTTTTACATGAATTTTTTCGGATTCTACGGAAGAATTTTAGACAATGTTCTTGAGACCGAAGAGCGCGACGCATTTTACCAGTTGGATGATATTGGGCTTGCAACAACAGAATCAGAAAAAACAGGCAGGCCAGAGATAAAACTTGTCGACGGAAAATATAAATTAGATTGGAGAAATTGGACTTCAAGTTATTGGGTGCTTAAAGAGGATGAAATAATGAGAACAGAAAAAAGCGCGCCTGAGGAATCTGGAATAGAGAAAGGTGGGGAGGTTTATGGCGATGAAGATATGTGGGAGCAAGTTAGAAAAGCCCGCGGGCGCTCTAATGCAGGTGGGGCTTGATTATTTATTCTAAAAATGAAATCACCGAATCTAAAGTCTACTAACTAAATAATAGTTAATTAAAAGCTTATATACTAATTGCGCACATATATCTGTAGGTAAAAATTATGACAATTGAGTCTCAGCTAAAAGCTCATCATGCTGTAATGTATGCCCTCAATAGGGCAAGAGAGCGCGCGGACGCCGGCGATGTTGCATCCATGGAAGAAGCAATAAGATATTCCAGAATGAGATTACAATCAGATCCATTTCCTTTTGATATTGAATTTGGAAAAATACGCAGAAGGGGCTACACAAATGCTTTTCATAGAACTTTAGAAGAAGTGGAGCATTATGCCAGTTTGCTTGGTGAAAATTGTGAAGCTAATTTGGTATCTGAAGCATTTCATATTTTAAAACGCGCTCAAAGATATGGAGCCAAGGCAGGATTAGAAGTTCCTAGAAATTTTGCGCATGAAATAAGAAAAGCTGTTATAGAAAAAGGAAGTTGGATGGAACGCCAGAGAGCAAGATTTGGAGAGTATATGTCTCCGGCTTAAATGAACTATCATCTATTTATTCTCTTAAAATAATTAGCAATAATGACCTTAGTTCTCGGCATAGACGAAGCCGGCAGAGGCGCAGTTCTCGGCCCGCTTGTCGTAGGCGGCGCAGTCTGCGAGGAAAAGAATTTGGAAAAGCTGAAAGCGCTTGGTGTGAAAGATTCCAAATTGCTGACCCCAGAGCAGCGCGAAAAAATTTACGCAAAGTTGAAAAAGATTTTGAAAGATTTTGTAACTCTGAAAATTTCAGCGCGGCAGATTGATGAAATGAGAAAAATAAAAAATCTGAATGTGATTGAGGCAGAGCACATGGCGCAGATAATAAAAGCAATGGAGGCTGATGTTGCCTATGTGGACGCGCCGCAGGTCAGCACAGAGAAATTCAAAAATGTTCTATTGGCTTTAGCAAAAAACCACACGAAAATAATTTCTGAAAATTATGCTGACAAGAAATATGTGATTGTGGGCGCAGCTTCTATTTTGGCAAAAGTGGATCGCGATGCTGAAATTGAAAAAATAAAAAAATTAGTTGGAGAGGATTTTGGCGTGGGCTATTCACACGACAAAAACACGCGCAAGTTTGTTGAAAAATGTTTGGCAGAAAAAAAACATTTGGAATGGATTAGGCACAGCTGGGAGACAGTGAAGGAAATGAATGAGGCAAGGGAAACAAAATCACTGAAAAACTTTTCTAAGAATTAAATATTTTTGGGCTTCTCTTCTATTTGCGCGCCGGAAAAATCTGCGTTGCCTGTTTCTGTCCTAGAAAACGTGCAATGTTTCAATTGCGCTTTGCTAAAATTTGTTTCAGAAATAACAGCCCCATCAAATGAAGAGGAAAAAATATTTGCTTCAGAGAAATTTGCTTTTTGAAGGAACGCTTCCTTGAACGAGGAATCTAATAAACTGCATTCTGAAAAATTTGCGCCATCGAGGTCTGCGCGATCGAACTTGCAGTTTGTAAGCTTGCTTCCGGAAAAATTTATTTCCTGCAAATGCTTTTCAGAAAAATTGCCGTTGAAAACAACAATGCCGGAAAAATCCCTCTCGCCTTTTTCGTAAAGCTCCAGAACTTCCTCATCTTTCATCACGCGGGCAACAAGAACTTCTCCCATGAAAGTTTTTGGAATAATAAACTTATAAGCATTAGGCTGGCGCAGCAGGTGCGGGAGTTTCGCTGCTGCCATTTTCTGTTGGCTCTTCCTTTGGCTGAATTTTTATTTTTGGCTTTCTCATGCTCCACCAGATTGAGCCGCCAATGAGACTTGCGAGAGCTAGCCCGCCGACCACTGCAGGATTGTTGCTGGCAAAGAGTATTGCGCCGGTTATTCCACCAGATGGTGGAATTGTTGTAGTTGTTGCGGGAATATTTGTAGTGGTTGTTGTTTCTATTTTCTGCTCTTCAACAACAAGCTTCATTGGAAATGATATTGTTGTTTCAGTTCCCTCCACCGAAAAATTCACATTATAATTTCCAGCTTCCTGCGGCGCAAATTTTATTTTGTAAGTTGTGGACTCGCCTGCTGATAAGTTTGATTCTTTAGGCAAAATAGAAAACCATTCGGCCGGCGCGCCGGAAAAATTAAAAGAAATTTTTGATTTCCTATTTCCAGCATTTGAGAGCGCAAGCTCAAACTCTGTTGTGTTTCCAGCTGTTCCAAATATTGTTGATGGCGGATTCATAAGATACAATTCTTCTTTCAATGGAATTGCATAACCTGAAATTCCGCTGCCCCCGCAGCAAGGGTTGCTTGTGCCTACAGGATTTTGCTGTGGTGGCTCTGGTGGAATTGTTGTGGTTGTCGTGGAATTAGAAATTGTTGTTGTGGTTGTTGAGTCTGGCAGGGTTGTTGTAGTTGTTGGCGGAGTTGTGGTCGTAGTAGTTGAACTTGTTGTTGTAGATGTTGTAGTTGTTGAGCTTGTTGTGGTTCCATGAACACATATCCCATCTGAGCATCTGCCTCCATCCCATTCGCAGTCTCTCGCCAGTTGGTTCATATAATCAGAATTTGAATTTCCTGGATCAGCTTGACTGACGCAGTAGAATTCTGTCAAAAATCTGCTGCTTTCACAGAAGTCTGTGTAAGAGCCAGAAGGATCCGTGACAGTGCCTTTCACAAAATAATTCCATCCTCCATCAGTGTCTGCGCAGGCCGGGCTGCCCGCGCTTGCAATAGAAAATGAAAGCAAACCCGCAGCGAGCAGCATTAGAGCAAAGGCGCTGTTTTTCATAATTTCTATGCAACCGCAAAGGATTTAAATCCATCACAAAAGCAAATATCCCGCGCCTGCGAGAAGAATTGAAACAAGCCATGCAGGCTTGGACCATCTCATAACTTTCGCTCCGTCCAGCGGATCAAATGGAATCAAATTGAAAAGCCCGAGAAAAAAAGAAATGCGCGCAGCAAAAAGCAAAAGCCCGAGTTGGTAATAATTTCCCGCAAAGAAAAAAATCGCGCCCAAAATTATATTTACAGCCGGGCCCGCGAGCGAGACAATTCCATATTCTTTTTCTGTAAGCCTATGCACAGTAAAAGCAAATTTTCCTTTAATCACAGGCGAAATATAAACCGCCCCAGGGGCTGCGAAAATAAATCCGAAAAAACTTGTGATTAGCGCGAGCAAAAGCCCCATGGGCCATGCTTTGAATTCTGCTTCAGCTCCAAATTTTTGCGCAACTAATTTATGGCCAATAAGCTCATGCGCAATAAAAGCGACTCCGACCGCAAAAAGCGCCTCGAAAAATCTGCTGAGCCCGCCGAAAGCAAAAGACAAAACTGCTGTTGCAATAATTATGTCGCGGATTTCCTGCTTGTGGAATGTCATCATGGACTTAGTTTTTTCCTAGAAGTTTATAAAGTTTATTAACTGGAAAACCCGAAGCTTTTAATGCCGCTGCTCGAAGGTATTGCGTTAACGCCAGAAATAGTTTTCCTGATTTTTGTTCTGTTTATTTTTCTTGTCTCGCGCGCGATAAAAGTTTTTTTCAAAGCTCTTATGCTGGCAGTAGCTGGTTTTATTTTTCCGTGGGCTGCGCAGTATTTAGGAGTTAGCATAGGCTTCGCTGCTACGATAACAAATGGAATACTTTTCGCTGCAGTTGCTGCTGGATTGTTTTTTTTCTATAGTTTTTTGCATTTTGCGCTGGCGGCCGCAAAAATAATAATTTGGCCAATAAAGAAAATTTTGAATATCGCTGGAAAAAATGAGCTTGAAAGTTTGAAAAAAGAGGTTGATGAAATTGAAAAAGAAAAAAGGAAAAAATGATTTTTCCCTTGAGCTGCGCAGGCAGTTTGCCCACGCTTTAGGAATTTTCACTGTGCCTGTGATTTTTTATTTTGGAAAATTCTGGTCGCTTTTGCTTTTGGGTGCAATTGCAATTTTCTTTTTCATTCTTGCTGCATACAAGCTTGAAAAGCAAAAACGCGGAAAGAATTTTCTGCTTGAAGAATTCGCAGCAATAGAGAATTTTTTTGAGGAAAGAATTTATAAAAATTTTGAGCGAAAGGAAAGCTTTCCCATGAAGGGCGCGATTTTGTTTTACCTCGGGGCTTTTCTAACTCTGCTGTTTTTTCCAGAGAAAATCGCGGCAGCTTCAATTGCCGTGCTTGCAATAGGAGATTCTGCTTCAACACTTATTGGAAAAAAATTCGGCAGGCACAAAATTTCTGGAAATAAAACTTTGGAGGGCTCGCTGGGATTTTTCATTTTCTCATTTTTAATTTTGCTTTTCTTTGTTTCGCCAGAGCGCGCGATATTTGCTGCTCTAATTTCTGCGTTCGCAGAATCAGTTGAGCAAATAGATGACAACTTGTCTGTGCCGCTTGCGGTTGCTGCGGCGCTAACGATTTTTTGAAGTATTTGTAATAACTTACAAATGGTTAAAAATATAAGCTTTAAATAGTTTCTGTTATAATAAATGAGTATGAATCCTCCAAGCGTTAGAATTTTAGACGAAAGAAAAGCAGAGCCTGATGGAGTTGGGAGTTCGTTCTCCGAAGTTTTATACACATTCGTAACTCCTGACCAACTCAAGAGAAGTAGCTATCCTTCTGATTCCTTATCTGGAGTTTGGATAAAAAGAGTTGGGCAGTCTGGAGACGCATACAAATTTCGGGTTATTAGTGGCCTAGTTGTTCCGCGGCTGGTTGTAATGGTGGAAAGTGAGATGTGCCCTAGGGATTTAGAGTTAGAAGATCTTGCTTTGAAAATTAGAAATGAGAGGGTTGGTGGTTATATTGGTGTTAATGGAAAGAGTTTACGCTCATCTTGCTATTGGGGAGGAAATTATTCTGTTGAAATTTATTTAACAGATGAGGAACTTACTTTTAATGACGGCGAAGAACATGAGATCGGAAACGGCGTAAACCTGTTGACACCAGAGGGTTTCATGGCTGTTGATAGACTTTTGGGTAACACAAAAAATCCATGCCAATATGATAGAAATCATGCGACTAATAAATCCGAGTGGGATAGAATATTCGGAAGATACAATTACGAAAATGGCGGCCGAATCATTGTGAATGGCTTAGCAAGAACTTTTGGAAAAAGAATACCTAATCTTCCTCAAGCGATGAAAGTTGATCAGAAAGCTGCTGTAGATTTTATAGATCATCTTCAGCGCGTGCATGGCTTCGAACTAGAAGTTGAGAGGGTATCTTTCGGAAGTGTATCTTTAACCCAGCTTAACGCTTCCGCATTACCAAGAGAAAATATTATTTCTATAAAAGATGAAAATGGTGAAGAGGTAGATCCAAGAACTTTGAGAATAGATAACTCTGCTGCTATGCAAAGATATTTAGAATATTGCCGAAAAGAGTTTTCCAAAGTTCCGTTTTAGGAAAATTTTACCTTCTCCCTCTCGCAAATCTACCAACCGCAGGCCTCATTCCACCTCTTCTCTGTCCGCCTTTTCCGCCCGGTCTCATTCCACCACGCTTCGGCCCGCCTTTTCTCTCTCCATCTTCTTCGCGCTCGCGGGAACGCGGCTCTTCTGGAATTTCTCCCTCAGCCATTTCAAAATCTTCCGGCTTAAAAGCAAAATCCTCATCCTTCTCAATTTTCTTTTTATTTTTCAGAATTTCTTTTGCAAGCGTCCACA
>CAZROS010000034.1:0-6304 GCA_964601825.1 uncultured archaeon
GGAGCCTCTGATGGAAATCTGGAAAGCGGGGAATGCGAAACAGAAGTGAAAACAGAAATTTCTTCTGACGGCCAAAGCTGGAAAAAAATTGACCAGCGCCCAGCAAACAAATTTCCAGGAAGAACGCAATTTATTTTGAGCGCCCAGCAGGGAGAAAAATTTGTTTTCAAAAAACTGAAAATTTCAGATGCAACAGGAAAATGCAAGCTGGATTATTCTTCAGTTGCAATTGACCCGGACACTGAAAATCCACTTCAGGCTTCAACAAACACAAAATATAATTTGCAGGCAGGAAAAGTAAATTTCTTTTTGGCGCCGGAAAATTATTCCAGCCGCGCAGCAAAACTTTGCGCGCTTGCGAAAGACTGCAGATTTATACAAAAGTGGCAGCCTGATACGCAGGTTTGGATAAAATATGTTGCCCCGGATTTGGAGCAGCAAAGCCCTGCAAGCGGGAGTGATTTTTCAATAACTGCCGGAGATAAAATTGGAATTTTTGTGAGCAAGCAATCTTCAGTAACATTTTTGGTTTCGCAGGAGGTAAGCAAATGAAAGGCTCTTTTGTTTATGACATTGTAACAACGCTCGGAATAATAATCATGGTTTTCCTTGTTATTTACTGGGCGCTTATTTTCGGGACAGAGACAGTCGCGGGAATGCTTCTGACTTCGCCTGCTGTTGTGCAAAGTTCAATTGCTTCTGCAATGAGCTTTGGATGCAGAACAGAAAATTTTATATTTGATTACACAATAACAAAAGCCGGGCAGTTTGATTTTATTGTTGCAGAGAAATCTGTTCAGGCAATCCCGCCAGCAAAAAAATTGCGCGACTGGACAAGCATAGAGCGCGGCGGGTTTGTGCAATATAGAGGCATAGAGCCATCTCCGATAATAACCTGCGAGCGCTCGCCAACTCCTTCAACAAAAACATTTTCCAGCACAGCGCTGACAAAAATCGGTGTTGCAAAAAATTCAACATTTTTCGGCTTGGTGGTGAGATAATGGACATAGCAGAATTTATTTTGAAAATGTTTACAATCGGCTTCCTTATTGCAGGAGTGCTTGGAATGATTTTGCAGTCTGGCGCATTTCAGGGACAGGTTTGGATTTATGGCAACTTGCGGCTGTCGATAGACTTGGCGCATGCAATTTCAGCAGCGCCATGCCTTGCAAAAACTATTTCAGGTGAAACTAGAAAAGGCACGCTTGACTCGGAAAAATTTGATTCAGCAAAAGCAAATTTTTGCGTGAAAGTTCCGGCGCAGTATTATGCAAAAATTTCTGATTCCTCAGGAAAGGAAGTTTTTTCAATCGGGCAGGATTTTTCAGGCGGAACATCAATTCCTCGGCCGCTCCAAGTTCTGATAAAATATCCGGGCAAAACAATTGCAGGTGTTTTGAATGTCAAAGTTCAATAAAAAAATTTCAGGGCTGAAAGGCACAGTGACTTATTTATCAGACATAATCACAGCAGTCACAACAATGTTCACAACAATGTTCATGCTTTTTGTGTCAGCGATTGTTATTTTCCTTTTGCATGTAAACATGACAGGCTCTGTCTACGGAGATGTTTATTATGACACGCCAGCTGTCGGCTCTCAGCTTACTGCAATTCTCGATTACAATTACCAAGGAATGGAATTCAAAGAGCTGCTGCCCTACTTTGCTTTTTACGGAAGCGACAAATTAGAAATCGGCGGCGAAACCTATGACGCAAAAATTGCCGCAGCAGAGATTATAAAGAATTTCAAAATAACCGAGCATAAGGCAATGCTCTCTCTTGGATCGCAAAAAATCGTTTTGTCAAAAGGCGGGGTGAAGCCTGAAAAATTTTTGCACTGCGCCGCATACATTATTCCTGAAAAGCAAGGCGAGCTTGTTTTCTGCAGCTCGCGGGAGGGTGCATAGTATGAAAGGAAGCGCGCCATCAATTATAGGAATTTTTCTGCTGCTTTTAATTCTTATAACTTTTATAATGGACAAAAGCATTTTCTACACAAAGCAAGTGGATATAACAGCGGGCTCTGTGAAACTATATGAGGTGGAAAATTCAGTTGAAAGCCTTAAGCGCTCAGTAGATTCTGCGGCCAAATTTTCCGCCGAGAGGGCGATTTATGAATACGGGCTGCAGCAAAAAATTCTGGATGAAAAATCCCTTACAGCTGAAAGCGCAAAAGCAGAGCTTGAGCTGGCAATAAAAGAAAAAATTTCTTCCTTTGCTCCCGCGGAAATAAACAAAAAAGATATTTCATGGGCAGAAACTGAATTGAAATTTTCTGCTGACTTGAATAAAATAAAGACATCCGGCTCGCGACCATTCTCTGTAAAAAATCGTGAGAGCCCGAATGCAACGATTTTTGCTGCTGGAAAATTTGAATCTGAAACAAAAACAAAATTATTTTCCATTATAGCTGGCGCGAGAATTTTGTTTGATGAAACAGACTGGGCGGTTTCTCAAAAAGTTCTCGACAGCGAGCCGCAGGAATGCAAAGAAAAATTTTCCTCCGGCGGAACAATAAAAACAAAAGCCCTTATGCTGAATGCTTTGCTTTGCGGATACAAAGCAAGCAGTGGCGTGCGAAGCTTTTCTGCGTATGACAAAGACAAGGTTGATGAAAAGGCGCGCGCGGTTCTTGCGGAAATTTCAAAAGACATGAAAGAAAAAAGCGGGTTTGATTTTTCGCTTGAGCCTGAAATAAAAGCAGAAAAAGCAGGAGCAAATTATAAAGTTTCTGTTATGGTTTCTGGCTCAGCAGCAGACCCAGACAGCATTGTTCCGGCAGACTCTGCGCCGGGCCAGCTTGTTTTTAAATTTTCCAGCAAAGCGGAATTTGAAATGGCTGCGCCAGCGCAGGTGAGCCAAGGTTGAAAGCTTTATAAATAAGGATAGGAATTATTTTCTGTGATTGAAAATGTCAAAAGGCATAGAGCTTCCAGTGAATGTTCTTGTGATTGTGGCAATTGCAGTTATAGTTTTGATTGGATTGATAGTTCTATTAGGCAAAGGGATAAGCGAAACCAATCCCATATTTGTTGAGCTAGAAAAAGCGAATGCGTGCGGAAAATTGAAAAATGTTTATAGTTGTAATTCAGCTCAAACTGCATCTGTAGCAGTTGATTCTGGATCAGTTGGAAAAGATGTAACAAACCTTCAACAGCTTTGCAATAAATTTAGAAGCTGCGACAAATCTAGTGATGCTGCCGATTGTTGCGCAGTCAATGTCTGCGGCTGCGCAGGAACGCCAGCAACTTTTACAACAACTACCAGAACCTAGTAGCTTAATTAAAATTTATCTCTTTGCGCAGGATGTTCCTTCAATAAAGATTTCCTTGGGAAAGAAATAATCTTTTTAAACGCGCGCGCTGAAATTTTTTCATGCTCGCGCGCGCATTTGTTTTTTCTGTTCTGGCTTTAGCAGCGCTTGCTGCCGCGCACATGGGCGAGGAAACCGAGCAGCATACGCAAACAGAAACCGCTTTGGGAATCCTGGATCCTGTGGGGATTTTAACAACTGCAGTTATAATCAGCGGATTTTCTGTAATCGCCTCTTTGCTTGCAGGAAAAAAATTCCGCGAGCACCACAAGAAAATCGCTTTCATTCTTATTGCAGTTCCTGTTGCAGTCTCAACAATTTATTTGGCAGGCGCAACAGTTTGGCTGAACATAACTTCAGAAAGCGGCGGGCCAATCCACTGGCACGCTGATTATGAAATTTGGGCTTGCGGGGAAAAAATAGAGCTTGCGGACCCGCATGGCTTTGACAACAAAGTCGGCACAGCAACAGTGCACGAGCACAATGACAACCGCATCCATATTGAAGGCGTGCTTGCAAAAGTTGAGCAGGCAAAGCTCGCGAACTATTTTTCAGCAGTGGGTGGTTTTTTTTCCGAGGAAAAAATTTCCCTTCTAACAAATGCAGGCGTGAAAAATTTCTCCAACGGAGATTTGTGCAACAGCGCGCCAGCTAAACTCTACATTTTTGTAAATGGAAACCCAAACAAAGAATTTGGAAACCATGTTATAGCTCCTTTTTCAAATATTCCGCCCGGGGATAAAATAAAAATAATTTTTACAGAAAAATCCGCGGCAGAAATAAATCCTGAATTAGGAGTTGCTCCATAATGACAGTAGAAGCAGCGCTCCCAACAATCGGGGCAATTTTCGCAGCTGGAATTATAGACTCAATAAATCCATGCGCGATCGGAGTTTTGATTTTGTTAATTTCAACTCTGTATGTTGCAAAAGGAAGAGACAAATTTTTGCTCTATGGTTTTGTTTATATTTTCGCAGTTTTCATGACCTACTTTCTCGCAGGCTTAGGATTAACAGCAGGTTTAGCTTCAATCCCGATTTGGATCGCAGAATATATTTCAATTTTTGTCGGGGCTTTGATAGTTTTTGCTGGCCTGATTGAAATAAAAGATTTTTTCTGGTATGGCCAGGGGATTTCCCTTTCAATTCCAACAGAGCGCGCAAAGCAAATCCACGAGCTTATGCGAAAAATTTCTTTGAAGGCAATGATTCCCCTCGGAGCTTTTGTCGCTGCTGTTGAGCTGCCATGCACTGGCGGGCCTTATCTTGCAATCATTCTTGTGCTCTCGCAAAATTTCAACTGGCAGGCCGTTGAGCTTTTATTCCTTTACAACTTAATTTTCATTGCACCGCTTGTTATAATTTTGCTTCTCGCAAACTTTGGCATGCGCTTGAGTACAATAAAAATGTGGAAGCAAAAGAACCGCGCAATCATGCGGCTGTTCATTGGAATAACGCTCGTGCTTTTGGGCTGGCTATTAATGTTAATAGCAAACGGAACAATTAATTTGGGGTGAAAAAATGAAAAAACAAAAAAAATCCGCAGAGCACTGCGTGATAAAGCGCGCCGGGCACAAGGAAGCGTATGATGAGAGAAAAGTTTACGGCTCAGTTTACGCAGCGTGCCTCTCTGTAAATGAAAGTGAAAAAAAATGCGAGGCTGTGGCTGGTGCAATTGCGAAAAAAATTTCAGCATGGGTTGGCGCGGGCGCGAAGAAGGGTATTTGTGTGGACACGCGCCAGATTGCAAAAAAAGTTGCAGCAGAAATAAAAAAACGCGACAAGGATGCGGCTTTTATGTATGAAACTCACAGGGATATCAGCTGATTCCATGGCGACTGAAATAAAATCCCTAAGCTCAATTGTTGTGAACCGCGCGATTGCATCTGTGAAATACCAGACAGAGCTAAAGGAAATTCTGGAAAAAAACTCTGATGCGGGAAAAGTTAAAGAGGAATTTTCAAAATTATGCACGCGCTTGGAAAAAGAAAATCCAGAACTCATAAATGCGGCTGCTCCAAAGTTTGGAATTATTTTGCGCGGGGCTGGCGCGGGAAAAGAAATTCTGAATGGAGTTTCAGAAAAAATAAAAGAAAAAATTCTCGCTGGCTGGGACGCGCCTGCTGAAGACGGGAAGTATGTTGAATAAATCTTTATAAATATTACATGCATAAAAATACTATGAAAAATTCAAAAAATTTTGGAGCTGTTCTTCTTGCGGCTCTTGTTTTTCTCCCATCCCTAGCATTTGCGCAGGAAGGCTACGGGCCGCGGACACAAGCAGAAAAAATAGACGTGTTTGTGAAAATGTACAATTCTGTTTATGAAACATACCCTGCTCAGATAAAGGCGCTGATAGGAACAGAAACCGTAAAAGTAACATACACTCTAAATAACGGGAAGGTTATAAACTTCGGTGTAAAGTCCAAGGACGGCAAAATAGTGGAATCTGGTGCGGCGCCGTTTCCTGACTCCACTCTTGCTATAATAGTTTCTGAGGAAACATTTAACAAAATAGTAAACAGCCCGAACCCGTTCGTTGAACTAAAAGCAGACTGGGGGACGAAAATCCAGATTAAAGGCCTTTCATTCTTCAATAATTTAAAAATTTTCATAGCAGACCTCATAAATCTTTTTGCAAGCTCGTTTTCAGCATCCCAGAAATCTGCGGCCGCAAATAATGTCTTAGAGACAACAACCACAACAACTGAGCCTGCAACCACAATAACAGAAGAGCCAACCACAACGAGCACAACAACTACCACAACTACCACAACTATTCCCATTGTAACCACGACAACTTTAAACACAACCGCAACAACTGCAGGCGCAACAACTTCTTCAACAACCACCACAACTTCAACAACTACGACGACAAATCCTTCAACAAATCCAGTTGCGGAATTTAGGAGAACTAACTCTCATAGCGATGGCGGACTTGTTGGGCTGAATCAGCCAACCTGCGAAAAAGGCAACTATGACTATTCAAAAA
>CAZROS010000035.1:0-6239 GCA_964601825.1 uncultured archaeon
GCAAATCCAACATTGTAATTTCTCCGCGGCCTTCTGGATTTGCCTCTCTTGTTGTAAGAGGAATCCAGTGCAAAAATTGCGGGAGCATGAGTTCGCGCGTGTTGTGGGCAATCACATTATTACATATAAAGCTTTCATTTCCATGAACACTAAAATCATAGACATATCCATCATGCTCAAACTCACTTATACCTACAACCCTATCCCAAAAAATATCATTGGTTACAAGATTAGCTATATTTCCAGCGCCATCTGCAGGTATTTTCTCAATAATATTTTTTAGGTGTTCCCTTCCTATATTGGTCCCATGCAAATATGGTGTATGCCAAGATTTCCATGATTTGTAATTCATTTCATTGCGGAATTTCTTTTTAAACTCCCGGTAAAAATGTTTTGGTAGAGGGACTATGTCAGAAATTTCGTGCAGGGATTTTTCCATTGCAATTTTTAATTTTTCATTTTTGTAGCTTTGAGAAAATCCTATTTCTTCAAAATATTTCTTCAAAAATTTTGCGCCAGAAATCCGCGCCTCATAGCACTTGTCCTTACGCTGATGTTCCGTAAATCTCAAAATTATTCCAAAATTCAAAAGAAGATTTTGTAAATTTTTTATTAATTCCATCGATGCCAAACTTATTGCAATTTCATTTTTTCTTACCCAGCCGTCTCCAGATAAAATTCCACTAAGAAATTTTGCCTGAAGTTCTTCTTTCAAATTGTAAACAAAATTAGGAATCTTCTTTGTATAAGCATTTCCAAAAAAACCCAATGAAACAAAAACCTTTTTCAGGGCTGAAGAATTTAACATAAGCGAAATTCCATCGCTATGCATTTTTGTTTCTATCATAAATATTTTCGCTGCGCGCCTTATTATTTCTCTACTTTCTTCATCGTCGGCAGAAATTATTATGCTATTCTTATCATAAGATCCGTCTGCAATCCAGTTTCCAAAAATGAAAGCCAAATCTTCTGTAATTTTAAATTTGAGTGGGATGGCGGCTCCTGCAATTTTTGAACGTAAAAATATTCTTCTATTATCAATATTCTGGAGTTCTGGTTCTTTTAATAATTTTGAAAATATTTCTACAGGTAGAATTGCTTTGCGCACATAATTTCTCAATAAAGATTTGCTTGAATTTGACCTTACAATATCCCTGATTTTTTTACCCCTTAAAATTTCTTTGATAGGCTCTCCAAAAACAAAAAGTCCCTCAAGCCTCTGTATATTTTCAGTTATATCTATTTCGTCACGATCTCCAAAAAACCTAAAAGTTCTCGGCGTTGCTATAAAATCTCCTACAGATAATTTGGATACAGAAACTGGAGAAATTTCGCAATCTTCACTTAAACCGAAAAGCGAATGGTCTGCAGTAACTTTTATTTTTTTCCCGGTTGCCAATTTTATTTCGAGCATTTTTTTCTTGACTTTGTGGCGGATGAAACTGTTTGGTTTTGAGATTTCTATTTTTCCGTCTTTTTTCATACTCAAAATCTCTATACCCTTTGTGTTATCAGCAACTTCTGTCTCATGTACAAAATGCCCGCCCTCTTCTATTTCGCGGTCCACAAGCTCTTTTACCTGAGTTTTTTTAACAACGTTGTTTTCCCTTATCAAAATTTCCTCTTCTCCTGAAATACTGTCTTCAATTGAAATCACGCGGTGGTTTGTCGGAACAAAAGGCATGAGAGAATTCAGCAAAGTTGTTTTTCCGGAAGCTGTCCCGCCAGCAACAATTATGTTGAGCTCATACTGGATTGAAAGCCAGAGAAGCGCGGCAATTTCCGCGTTCAAAGTTTTGTCTTCTATCAAATGAATAATTGTCCAGGGTTCGCGACGGAATTTTCTAATTGTAATTGTGTTTCCTTTTGTGGAAATTGGAAACAAAGTCGCATTCACGCGGTCGCCTGTTGGTAGGTGGGCATCCATCAGCGGATTCAAATTTGTAATCTGCCTTCCGACTTTTCTTCCGATTATGCTGGAGTAATTGTAAATCTGCTCTTCTGTTGGAATCATTATATTTGTTTTCAGCCAGCCGAATTTTTTGTGGTAAACATAAAGCGGCTCGCTTGAGTTGTTGACAACAATTTCTTCGAGCGCATCATCATTCAGCAAAACTTCAAGCTTTCCGAGCCCGAGCATTTCATGCACGAGATAGCCGGCGAGCGCCTGCCTTTCTTCAGAAGAAATTTTTGGAAGCTCTCCCAAAATCACTTCCTGCGCGCCTGCCATGAAGCGCGCTTTTATTTCAGCATAGGCTTTCGGGTCCACAATTTCGCTGAGCTTTACTTTCACTTTCTCTATTATTTTTTCTTTTATCGCTGTGAGAACCGCATCAGTTGCAGAAGTCACATGGAGAAAATTTACTTCGTAAATTGGAATATACTCTGTGGGCCTGCGCAAAATCGCCACATAGCCAGGAACATTGTCAGCAACAATATTGTATTTGGATAAAATTTCATCAGGCATTTTATCTCCTTCCTTTCTTTTTCTTTGTCTGGGGTTTCTTTAATTTTTTCTTGGGAGCTTTTTTAGTTTTAGAGCTCTTTGAATATTTTTTCTTTTTTTCAATTTGTTTTCTTTCTGGCTCAGATTTCTTTTCAGATTCTTCTTCGCTTTCCTCCACAAATTCGGCAGGCTCCTCCTCGCTCTCTTCAGACTCAGAAACTTTTCTCTCTCCCATTTCTATAAAAGGCGTGCCTGCAATAGGATAAGAAATTTTCAGGTAGCCGCGGCTTTCCAGAATTTTAATCCAGTCACCCACCACAGCTTCATCTTCTCCGAGATGCGCTGCAGCTTCCTTTATAGTTATCTTTTTCTTTTTTCCAACAAGCTCCATCAGCTTGTCCACATCCGTCTCAAGGAAAAGTTTTTTTATTTCAGCCATTTAACCAATCCACTTTTTTTATGCCCGCGGCGCTGACATTAAGTTTAGAAGGGTAATTAATAAAGAAATCTGTTGTGTTGAAAATCATGCTGGAAGTCTGGGTTATGTTGGAATTTTGCATGTCAAGATTTATTAATGTTGGAATTTTCCCGACAGTGGCGCGCGCCCAACTTGGGCTTCCGGCAGTGCCCAAATCAACTTTCAGCTGGGCTTGAAATTTCAAGTCAAATTTATCCACACTGCTCACCCATGTTTTTGCGCCGTCAGTAACAGTAAGGTTGAAAATCAGGCAGTCATCTGCCCCGGCTGCGCAGGATTTGTAGCCGCTCCATGTGATTGAATTTAAATCTCTTATCCCCGGACTCACAAACACTGTCATGTTTATCACTTTCAAAAATTTCAGCCCGCTTGAATCCGATTCGAACATTCCGCTGTTTTTTCCAAAATTCGGCCAGCTGTAATTTATGTTCCATGGCTTGATAGAAATTTTTGAGTCCATGTTTTGCAGAGAAATTTTATTTCCGCCCGCATCCTCAAACCTGTATGAAATAATCCTGTCGGAAAAATAATTTTGCAGGAAAGTTTCGTAGTTTTGCAAAATAGAAACAGTGTCGCCGCTGGAGGGAAGCGTGTCTGTTATTTTGAAAGTATAATCTGTTTTGCTGGCTGAAATATTCAGCAGGCCAGCGAGATTTTTTCCAACAGAATTCCACGCATGGAAAATCCTTTCAGCTGAAATTTTTTCTGAAATTAATTTTTCCTTTTCATAAAAAGCTGAAGCTGTTGACGCCGCATACGCAAGCAGGACTGACAAAATCAAGAAAGTCATCAGTGTGTAGAGAACTCCTTTCATACAATCACTTCGGTGCCTCCACTCTTTCTTTCAGCCAGACTTCAAACTCAGCCAGCCCATACTGCTGGCTTGGAGAATCATAGAAAACTCTTTTTGCTTTTACTGTTTTCTTTCCTGCCTCACAGTTTCTAAAAGCAGAGGATGTTTTTTGCAGAACAAAATCTCTTTCTACACCGAGCACTAAACCGCCGGACTGGTATTTGTAAATTGAAATTGTAAGATTGCCGCAAAAATTCTGCGGGAGAAATAAAAGTTTTTTCGCCAAGTCAGCCCGAATTGCTGCGGTGCTTTGACTGGCGTATGAAGAAAGCGTGCCGTCATTCTGCATAACAGCAAGCAAATCATTTGCTGCTGAAAAAATATTTTGCTTTTCCAAGCCCGGACTGTTGTAATTCAAAGTCTGCGCAATAACAGCGAAAGTGGCTGACGCAAGCAAAAACGCAAGCATTGCGTCAATTGTGAAAACTGCAGCTTTCATGTTGAAACCTCCCAGAAGGTTTCAACAGGCTGTTTAAAATTTCCAATTTTAAACATCATATAATCATCTCCACACAACCAAATCCAAATAAACATAATCATCATCAAGTTTTGCAACGCGGCGCGAGGAGGCAGCATGCGTTGAGTTGTCTGATTTAATTCCAAATTCAAAAGTGTCTCCCACAAGTTTTAATCCTGGCACAAATCCACTTGGGTTTGTTGTGTTTATGTCAGGAATAAAATAAATCGCGCCCGCACCGCTTGTCCATTTGCAAAACAAACACCTTGTTGAATCATCTTTTTTTTGTATCAAAACTTTAAGCGGCAGCGGCGGGCTTGTTGCGCTGAAGCCATCTGTGCCTTGCTGAAAAGTCAAGTTTGTTCCAACAGCAACATCAACTAAAGCATCATCATTATTTTTCACAGTTCCTTTATCTGAGCCGGCGACTGGTGAGGGCCCGAAAACAGAAATCAAATCTTCCTCATGCTGAATATGAAAAAAAAGCCCGCCGGCGTTTACAAAATCTTTCAGCAACTGTTTTTGCGAAGCGCTCAAATCCGAAGCCTTGACGTGAGTATCTTCGGAAATTACAGAATCATAATTTGACAAGTTTGCAATAAGCCATCCAAAAACCTGCTCCTTGTCATTCGCCGCATAAACATGGCGAGCTGTTGTTTGCGCGGGCGGCGCTGCTCCGCTCTCCCAGTAAAAATCCCAAACAACGCTTGTGTTGTTGAGCATTTGCATTATTCCAACATCATCAGGATACTGCCTCGCAATATAGGCGACAGGCGAATGCGCAAGGCCATTTTTTTTAACAATTTCTCCTGTGTCTGCGTAAACAACTTTCATGTAAAAATTTTCCGCTATTCCCAAAGTTTTTTTCTGCTCAGCATAGCTTTTTCCTGAGAGGTTGAGCAAAAGATTTTTATCCAAAATATTTTCGCTTCCGTAGCTTTTTGAAAGAATTTTTGAGGAAACTATATTTGCACTTGATTCCAGCTCTGAAATATTGGAAGAGCCTATTGCGCTGTATAGGTAAACTGCAAACAAAATTATTGAAAGGAAAATCACCATGGAAAAGGCCAAATCAAAAGTGAAAAGCTGGCCTTTCATTTTAGGAATTTTCATGATATCACAACTCCTATGCCGGAATTTTTTATTGCTTTCAAGCCCGGCGCTATAAGAAACGGCGGGCTGGAAATTCCATTGCTTATATTTTTCGCTGTTAATGTTTGGACGCGTGAGAAGCTTCCCATAGAGCAGACAATACTGGAGCTGCTGGCATTTATAGAATAAATTTTTGTTCCGATTTTTGCCGGCAAATTTATTGAATATTCAAATCCTGTCCCGTAGTATTCTGCTGAATTTATTTTCTCCGCAATGCTTGAGCAAAGCAGTGAGAGTGATTGCTGCTCGCTTGTAAGCCCTGCCTCAAAAATTTTCGCATAGAAAGCATAGAAAATTGCAACCAAAATTATCGCAAGAAAAATCACTGATGCTAAAAATTCAAACGAAGCCTGACCGCGCATAATTTCACCCGCTTATGTTTACCTGTCCGGAAATTATTTTCAACGCAAAAATTTTGAAGCCGAATCCTGAAGAAAATCCGCCGGTTATGTTAGCGGCTGTTCTTGCAACTGCTGCTTGTTTTCCGAGCGGAGTTGTGTAAGCCAGAAGTATTGTGTTGTTTGCAATGTAGCTTTCTTTTGAAATATAGCCTGCCGGCAAATTTATGTTCAGAGTTGTTTTCGCATCTGGCCCCTGCGAGTATAGAGCATCAGCTGCGGAGGCAATTGAGCTCACAGCAATTTCTGCCTGCCTCGCGCGGTTGGAAGTTTCTGATTGGTTGAAAACAATTCCTGAGAGAGGCACCAGTGCCACAAGAACAACAACCACAATTCCCATATACTCAAAAGAACTTTGGGCTTTCATGGATAAAATAGATTGAGCTGATTTAAAAGTGTTTTTGTAAAAACAAATTTTGAGCTCATTGCAAACCGCGCTAAGAAGGCGGTCCGCT
>CAZROS010000036.1:0-6174 GCA_964601825.1 uncultured archaeon
TCCTCGCGCAAGCCCTCATCTTTTAATTTGCTGCGCAAAGTGCTGATTATTTTCTTTCCTTTTTTCGCGTCGCGGATTACAATTTTGTAATTCTCGTTTGCGGACGCTTGTATTGCGTTTTCTATTGCAGGCCTTGCAGTTTCTGGAACTTTGTCCAGCAATCTGTTAAGCACAGCCAAGTGCTTGCTTGTTTTGTTTCCTGCCAATCCAACTATCTCATCTATCTTTTTCCCTGCTGCAGTTGCTTTTTCCGTGTCGTCGTTTGCTTCCTGCATTAATTCCTCGTATTGTTTCATAGCATTTTCCAAATGCTGTGATTTGCCTGCCTTCAGCATTTCTGCCGCTTCAGCAAGCCTTTTTTCTGCGAACCTGTATTTCAGTTTCGCTTTTGCCACTTCTCCGCCAGCGAATGTTATTTGAATTCCTTCCCAAAATCGCTTTATTCCATATACTGGGCTGTCAGGCAAAATTCCAGCAGACTCCCCCAAGCTTTGCACATCTTTGTCCAAAGTCTGGAAGCCAGTTGCCTTGCTGGTTTTTGCCGGCGCAGCCAATGCGAACGGCGCAGAGGTGAGCAGCATCGCAACAAAAATTGCCGCGATTATTCCGATATTTTTTTTGTTCATCTCATTCACCTTTTTTTTACAAATGAAGAACTCGAATCTAATATGTTCCGAGAAAAAAACTTTCGCTCAAAAACTTTTGGCAAAATTATTTTTTCTTTTCACATATTAAATTGCGGCGCGCGGGGTTTGTCCGCGCGCGAGTTTTTCATTTTGTTTTTTTTACAAAATATATGAAATTATTTCCGAAATTCTTGCTCAGTTTCTATGCCGCATAAAACGAACTTTTGCGCGCAAGATTTTCCGAGAAACTTCTTTTGAAATTCCATATATTTTGTTTTAATTTTCATCTGGAAAAATTTCCATCAAATTTTTCGTTCAAAATTGTTTTCAATTTCGAACAGTTCTAAAAATCTTTAAGCGCAGGAGGGGTATAAAGGAACTTGAGAAACCGAGAGGAAACCGTGGGAAACCATGCATTAGGTATTTAAACGCAAAAAGAAAATAATTTTCATGGCACAGCTGAAAGTTTTTGATTTCGGCGTGCATAAAAATTGAAGATTTTTATGGCATCCCAGGTTCATGCATTCCACATTCTGGTAAAAACAGAAGAGGAAGCAAAGCAAATTATTTCAGATTTAAATTCAGGAGCGAATTTTTCGCGGCTTGCTCAAATGAAAAGCATGTGCCCATCAGCAAAGCGCGGCGGGGATTTAGGATGGTTCGGCCGCGGGAAAATGGTAAGAGAATTTGAGAACGCGGCTTTTGCTTTGCGGGGTGGGCAATTATCCGATCCGGTAAAAACAGAATTTGGTTGGCATGTAATCAAAGTTGCAGAAGCGAGATAATTTGTTTTTAAATAGGGAAACCGAATTATTTTCGGAAATTCTTTTAATTAAAAAATCCAAATGGGGGTGAAAATATGTTCGGACTCGGAAAAAAGAAAAAGGCTGCTTTCGGTGGATATTCAGTAAATTTTGCGAAAGTTGCTGACTGGCCAATCTCAAAAATTTTCGGCAAAGGAGGAATGCCGCCAAGCACAATGACAAAAAAGCTTTGGGCTTTTGTGAAAGCGCACAAGCTCGGGGGAAAGTAAATTAATTAAATTTTTTTAATTTTATTATTTTGTTTTCTTTTTAACTTAGTTATTCTAATATTTCTTATGCCAAAAGAGCTAACTATATCTGAAGTTGCCGAGCGTGCTTGGAAAATTGAGAAAATGATTCGCGAGCTTCATCCAGACAAGGAAGCAGAGTTCATGACAATGATGAAATTATTTGAGGAAGTCGGCGAACTGACAGAAGTTGTTCTGCGCGCAAAAGGAAGGCAGAGCCCGCACAAAACTGCGTTCACAAAAGAGCAGGCAGCAGAAGAATCTGGAAAAGAAATTACAGATATAATTATTGCGCTCGCTATTCTTTCAAAATATTTGGGCGCGGATTTGAATAAAGCAATTGACAAAAAACTTTCTGACCATGAGGCGCGCTGGAAAAAACAAAAAGAAATTAGCAAAGCTAACTCCGCAAAATAAAAAAGAAAAATTAATTGAAATTAATTTATCTGCCACGACTTTAGAATCTTTGAAGTCCTGGTGCGGCGCTTGTTATAGCATTTCTTGCACTCGCACACTTTTGTGTCATTGTCGCTGTTTGGTATCCGTATGTACCCCACCGCCTTCACATCGGGTATTGCTATTCTGCATATGTCGCATTTCATTAGTTCACCATTTTGCCGAAACACACAAGAGCACACCGTCTGATTTAAAAATTTATTCACTACAAATCAGGCGCGGTTTATCTTCTCATAATGGCTAAAGCCAGCTTATAAACATAACTAACCATTTTTGCGTGATTACCGTTTATCACAGCGTTATCTATCACGCCGTTATACAGCAAAAATCTTTATTAATAAGAAAAAATATTTTCTAGAATGGTAAAATATGAATTCAAGCACTTGGACCCTCTCTCAGTTGGAAAAATCACAGCAATAGTTGCGGCAATCCTTGGTTTGATAAATGGAATTCTCGCTTCTCTTGCTTTGCAGGCAATCTCAGGAATAATTGGCCCGCTAATCAGCTCAGTTCCATTGCTAGGCGCAAGCGAGGCAGCAAGTGGCGCAGCTTCAACAGCAAGCTCCCTTCTCGCAGGATTATCCGGCGCAGCAATAATAGCTTTCCCAATTCTCAGCCTGATAATCGGCTTTCTCGCAGGAATAATAGGCGCGCTGATTTACAATTTAACCGCGAGCGTGATTGGTGGAATTCATGTTGAAATGAATTTAATGGAAGAGAAAAAACCTGAGAAGAAATAAATTAAATTTTTTCTAAAACTTTTGGCAATGCTGTCCTAAACCAGAGCGTATATTTTTCCGGATTTTTTTCCACATCAGATTTTAATTCCTCCAAATTAGTCCAAGAAAAATCATCAATCTCCTCCGGATTCGGATTTGGCTGCCCGTCAAACTTCCCAACAAAAACATGGTCAAGCTCCCATTCAGTGAGTTCGCTTTTTTCATCAAACACTTTGTAAATAAAACTAAAAAGCTCTTTGAGTTCTATATCAAAACCAAACTCCTGCTGCAATCTTCTATGCACAGCATTTTCTAAACTTTCCCCAACATTTGGGTGGCTGCAGCAAGTGTTTGACCAAAGCCCGCCAAAATGATATTTTTTCAAAGCTCTTTTCTGAAGCAAAAGCTTTCCATCAGAATTAAAAACAAAAATTGAAAACGACCTGTGGAGCTTTCCTCCATTCTCATGTGCGCGCACCTTCTCCTCCGCGCCAATTTCCTTATCGTTTTCATCAACAAGAATTATCATTTCTGGCATGGGTGATTTTTGTTCAGAAGAGTTTAAAAATATGCTGAATGCCAGCGCAAAATCCGTTGTATATTTTTCTGGAAAAATTTTTATCTCCTCAGAAATTTTCTCAATAGGCAAAAATTTCACTTCGCTAACTTCCTCTTCCTGAATTTTGAAAGGCCCTTCATGAACAGTTGTGTAAAGTTTTGCAATCTCGCTATCAACAGGATTCAAATCAAAAAATTTTGAAATTTCTTTCAGCTCAACAGCAGAAATTCCAATTTCCTCTTCAAGCTCGCGCACAGCCGCCTCCTCATAACTCTGCCCCGCGCTCACATGGCCAGAGCAAGAAGCGCACCACATTCCAGGAAAAATTTTCTTTTTCATGCTGCGCTTTTGTATCAGAAGCTCTCCTTTTGAGTTGAAAACAAAAACATGCACTGCGCGGTGCAAAAGATTTTTCTCTAAGCAAACATTTCTTTCCTCGCGGCCGATTACATTGTCGTTTTTGTCAATGACATCGAGGAGTTCGGGCATGAAAAAATCTGCGCAGCAACTTTTATAAATCAAATTTCTTTCTATGCAACTTTTCTTCTAATCACATGCTCGGTGAATTTGTCTCCTCTTCACAAATGTCTTGGCGTTCTGTAACTCCAATCTTCTCCAAGTAAATTTCCCCAACAACACGAGCAAAATCTCTTGTGCTTCCTTTTTGAAATCTTGTTTTGTCATAAGCTGATTTTAAACCGCGCCCAACTACTGCTGAAAATAATCTCAGGGCTTCGGGCTCTCCCAACTCCTCTTTTAAAGTCAAAAATAAATTTTCATACAGGCCGAAAAAAGCTGCGTTGTATTCTGGCATATAAATCTTTTTGGTTATATTTTAATAAAGGATATAACAATTAATAGAATTGTAAACTCAAAAAATTAAACTAAGAGTCGGGACAAACACATTCTTGTGCGAAATTGTTGAAATTACACTTTCCGGACATATTCCCAGATTGATTAAGTGAACCACATAATCCCTTTTGCAAGATGAACATCTGCGGACTGCTAACATTATATAAAAAAGCCTCCAAGCAATAGTCTTTCTCTTTCATATATAGATTCTCACAGTCTTCAATAATTTTTATTTGATAAATATAAAAGGATTTGCAACGATTCTCTACACAGGTGCACGATGCTGGCGATGGAACGCAGCTAGTAGCATAAACCCCCCCAATCAAAGATTCATAATAATTCCAATTTTTATTTGCACAAAATCCAACATAGCTGCACACTCCAGTACCTGAAGAATGTTTAACTTCACAATCAGAATTTGATGAACATGAATAATCTATTTTATTTATTGTACTATTTACAATAGGCTCATCTACGCCAAACAATATCAAAAAAATCAATAAGATGGCTAGAAATAACCCTCTATTTTCAGTTAAATCAACCGAACTTTTAATCATAAAATCGTAGTATTTTTATTTAATGTGGTGTTTTTTGATTTGTCTTGAGCAATGGCCGATTTCATATAATTTTCCATCGAAGCATTTCAATAAAGAATTTACTTTAGATTTATTGGCATTGAATTTCTTACATATTTCTTTATTACTCTCTTTTATTTTCAGGTGAGGTTCACTTTTTTTCATATAATTTTTAACCTGAATCGTTGCGGTGGCAAGTGCATCATTTTTTCTAGGTAGAAATTTAAGGTTAATAATTTTCGGCAAATTTAAGCTATCCTTAATTTTATCTTTTAGGTTCTTATAACGTTTCTCTGTCAAATGACCTTTTGAATAATAAAATGTGCCCCCCAAATTTTTTGGGTGTTTCATATTATAAGCATCTTCCAAGATCAACTGAGAGTTCTTTAAAATTAAATTATACAACCTAGAAGGATCTCTATTCCAATCTTCATCGTCTGTTATTATTTTTATTTTATTTCTTAGTTTATCTTCTTCATTTAATCTTATTATATCTTTTTTATTAAAATGAACTTTTGGATCCCAGAATTTCATCAATTTAACCGTACCCCACCTCCCTCTTCCAATCACTCTCGGTATTTTCGCGTTTTCAGCCGGTAGTGTAGATGCTCTTCGTTCTATAACTGTATTTGGTATAGAATCAAAATCTAAAGACATTATTTCTGTTGTGAAAGGGTATCTATTTCTCTTAAAGTTATTTTTAATCTGTTTAATTATGTGGTCAAATATAGTTTCTCCATCAGAAGTTTTTACATCGGCGGTTTCTTTATCGATGCTGATATAAAACATTTCTACATTTTTTAAATAATCAACATGGTGCATCGCTACCCAAAGTTTTTGTATTTTTAATATGATGTGTTGTCGTATCCACCTCTTTAGAAACTTCAAATCATTTATGTAAGTTTTATCGGGTCCGCTAACGTTTATTAAAGCATGTTTTTCTTTTTTTCTCACTCCTGTAGATGGGGGTCTGTCGAACATGATAAACTACCAAAATGTATTTTTACCAATGAAATATTCGTTCAACCTTTATAAATCACATGTTCCGTAAACTTATCTCCTCTCCAAAAATGTTGTGGCGTTCTGTAACTCCAATATTCTCCAAGTAAATAACTTACTTTGAAATCCATATAAGTCCTATCCAATTTTTCCGGCTCAACATGGCCCTGCAAATTTGGAAACGGGTCTGTATGAAATTGGTAAATTAATAATCCTTCCTCTATTGTTGGAAACTCAACATGAAGCCCAACACTTTCATCCCTTTCCCCAACAACACGAGCAAAATCTCTTGTGCTTCCTTTTTGAAAGCCTGCTTTATCGTAAGCTGTTTTGAGCC
>CAZROS010000037.1:0-6055 GCA_964601825.1 uncultured archaeon
GCCCTTTACAAAGCTCGGCCTGCTCATTTCTTTTTTTTGCTGTTGCTGCTGTTGGTTTGGGTTTGCGATATTAATCACTTTTTCTTATAATTCAATTTAAGAAGTTACGCCAGTGAAGGTTTAAAAAGATTTGGAAAATTAATCATGGTTATTAATGTATTCAAACACCGCGAGCATAGCCTTTCTATCTATGTCAGCAGTTAAATTTTTCACATCTGTTTCCCAAAAAATTCTTTCCGCTTCTTTGGAGATTGGAATACCACTCCAATCTGAAATAAAAAAATAATAGCATAGCTGTTCTTCCCCGTTGCTCGCTGTATAGAGGCCTTTGAAAACAAGTTCAGCTTTTTTTACTACTAAATCCAGCTCTTCTTTCATCTCTCTTTTGAGAGCATCTTTCAATTCCTCTCCTTTATCAACATGACCGCCAGGAATGGAAATAAAACCAGCATCTACATCATCTGATAACCTTTTTTCAACGAGAAATTTCTTTCCGTCTAAAAATATACCCAAAACAACATCAGTTGTCATTGGTATCGCACCATAGCTTTTTTACGAATTTCCTTTCCACTTTCAAACATTCTACCACTGCCATGAGTATATCCATATCTCTTGACTCCGTCAATTTCATTACCAGATATGCGTATTGAAGATGCATCTGTTACCATACCAACGCAAGATATCTTACATCCTTCTTTCTTCATAAGTCGTTCTATGATATCTTTATTTTCAGGAGATACTGTAAAAATTAATTCTAAATCTCCGGCTGGATTGGATGCCATTTCATATCTTTTCATATTCAATTCTGCAAGCATTCTTTCTGCACGAGCAGACAGCGGCACGGACTCATCGTACACTTCTGCACCATCTGCCAGCAACTTCAAACATCGCAGAAAACCATCTGGCATATCTATGCAGCTATTTACCAGTCCGGATCTTCCTAAAATCTTCCCTTCTTTTAATCTAGGATCCTGCATAAACATTTCTTCATAAACATCTTGCAATTGAGTTTCCCTATGATGAAGAAAATAGCCCGAATTGAACCTACCAAATTCTCCTGTGACAAAAATATAATCTCCTATTCTTGAGCCGGTTCTTTTCATCACTTCTTTTTTCTTAACTTTACCTACGCATGTAACTGAAACGGAGAAATCATCTGCTGAATTAAAATCTCCGCCTAGTATAAAAGTTCCTGCTTTCTCTGCAGCCAGTTTCATGCCTCTATAAAATTCTAATACGTAACTTTCTGTAAGCTCGTCTGGTACGCATATAGAAGTCAGGAGCCCTATAACATCGCCACCAGAAGCTGCTATATCGCTCATGCTCTGCGCTGCTGAAATATAGCCGCACACTTTTGCATCTGCATCCCATGGAAAGTCTATTCCCTCATTCGCCGTATCAACAGTTGTTAAGAGAAATTCATCTTCTTCGATCCGCACATTCAAGATTTCTGTATCGTTGTTGAACTTAGATATCATGAAGTCAGGTTTTTTCAGTCCGGAAGTTATTTTCTTAACAATATCATCTTCATTCATGGTTCTCCCCTTTATAGATAAAATGTAACTTTTAAGCTTTAAGTACAACATATTTATTGAAATTTGAGGGTGGTGAGTGAAAATATGAAGCTTCTTATAAGTCCAACAAACTTGGAAGAATTGAATATAGTCATTAATAGTAAAGCGGATATAATTGACATAAAAAATGTAAAAGAAGGTTCTCTCGGTGCTCATCCGCCATTTTTAATAAAAAGTCTAAAGGAATTAATTCCAAAAAGAAGAGAGTTTAGTATAGCAATAGGGGATGTGGGTGATAAGCCCGGCAGCATCGGACTGTCTGCTTTCGGGGCAGCATATTTTGAACCAAATTATATAAAAGTGGGACTATTTGAAATCAAAAACTATAAAGAAGCTATGAATGTGTCAGAAAGTTTTGTAGATTCTATAAAGTGTTGCAATAATAAAAAAATTAAGTGTGTAATTTCCGGTTATGCTGATTATAGGAGGTTTGGTGGTCTTCCTATTAAAATTATACCTAGGGTTTCCTCTAAAGTTGGCGCCGATATCGCAATGCTCGATACGGCAATAAAAGATGGAATAGGGTTGTTTGATGTTCTAAGGTTGAGTGAAATTAAGAAGTTTGTATCAGAAGCGAAGGATGCTGGATTAAAAGTAGCTCTCGCAGGATCTGTGGAAAAAAATAATTTAGAACAACTATATTCTATCGGAACTGACATTGTTGGTATAAGAGGGTCCGCTTGTTTAGAGTCGAATAGAAACAAAAAAATAAATAAAGAAAGGATAAATGAATTATGCGAATATATGTCATCATTTCGGTGATTGATTTTGTTCAATAAATTTTTAATTTATGATGGTTTGTTGCTGAAATTATATGAAAATGTTTTGGAACCAAACGATGAAACGGAGTTTTTTATCAAAAATATGAAAATTAAAAAAGGTTCTGTTGTGTTAGAGCTTGGCATTGGATCCGGATTAATATCTCTAGTTGCGGCTAAGCGCGCAAGAAAGGTTTATGGATGTGATATAAATCCATTTGCTGCGAGAGCCAGCAGGCTTAATGCAGAAATTAATTTTATAAACAATGTAGAATTTATAGAGGGCGACCTTTTTCTTCCATATAGCGAAATGAGATTTGATACCATACTTTCCATTCCGCCATATATTCCAACCAACCCGTCTGTTAGAAAGGTTGAAACATATCAATCTATAGCATCAGATGGTAGCGATAATGGGAGAGGTGTTATAGAAAAAATAATTTCTAATTTTTCAGAACATTTAGTCCAAGAGGGATCCATGCAAATTTTACACTCGTCACTGGCTGACACGGATGTAACAAAAAATAAATTGAAATTAGATGGATTCGAAATAGACGTATTAGCAGAAAGGACACAAAGTCTAGGGAGAATAGGAAGCGAAAGAATCGAATATTTACAACGCTTAGGCGTAGTCAAAGTTGATCGCCCGACGGAAACACAAACTATTTTAAAAATAACCAAAAAGTAGATCAATATGAGAATTATACCTGTAATAGATATTTTGAATGGCATTGCTGTTGGAGCAGTGAGAGGAGAGAGAAAGAAATATAAACCATTAAAATCTGAAATAACAAATATAACAGATCCCGCTTCTCTGCTAGAATTCTATAAAAACTATTTTGGTTTTGAAGAATTTTATGTGGCTGATTTAGATGGAATAATACATGGCGCACCGAATATAGGGCTCATTGAAGAATTAAGTGAAATCGGCAATGTCATTGTGGATATCGGAATCAGAAACTATACAGATATTATAAAAATAAATAATCTTCCTATAGGTGTAATATTCGGAACAGAAAGTTTGGAAGAAATTTCTCTAGTCAATACAAATTTTTCCGGTAAAAAAATTCTATCAATAGACATGAAGCAGGGTAAATTGTTATCGGCAAATGTGAAGATAAAAGATCTGGATATTTTGCTAGACAAAATAAACGATTTAAAAATAAATGAAATACTAATAGTTAATCTTAGCAGTGTCGGCTCTAACAGCGGACCTGATAATAATCTAATAAACAAAATAAAAAATAAATCCAATTTTCCAGTATTGTATGGAGGGGGTATAAGAGATATTAATGATATAAAGTCTGTTCGTGAAATTGGCATCAATGGGGTTCTTATTGGAACATCACTTCATAACGGTAAAATTAAGAGAAATGACATTGAAGATATTATGCTCGAATAAAATGTCATTAGGTTTAACCCCTTTCATGCACGCTAACTGATATCTTTCATTTTCCTTTTGCAATTTCATCAATAATTTTTCTTGCGTCGCCTTCAGCCAGTATTGCAATGCTTGCAGTTCCAACTCCAATGCCTGCTGCTTTTCCCAATTCTGCTTTTGTTGAAACATGCGCGAAGGGAATTTTTTTCTCCCCGCACAGCGGCTCCAAGTGCATGACAACTTCCTTGGGCTGCACATCGTCGGCAATCACAATTAATTTTGCAATGCCGCGCTCAATTGCTTTTGTTGCCTCGTTTGTGCCAATCCTGATTTTGCCTGTGCTCCTCGCGAGCTCTACTGCCTGAAGAACTTTTGCTGTATCTGCCATCGAATCACCTCATATTTTATATCGGTCATTTTGTCATTTGTTTTAATTACCCATAGAAAATTAAGATTTATAAAGGTTAGAAAAATCATGGCCTGTATTTCAGCTGCTCAGAAAAATTTGAAAATATTTCTACACTACAAAACAAACTTAAATAGTTTTCATTACAATAGAATTCATGGGCATAAAAGAATACCTTGAATTTTTAGACGTGTTTGGTTTTGTTGTTGTCAAAAGAACATACGATAAACCGAAACTCGCTATTCCGGAATTTTTCGGCGGACCGGAAGATTTAGAGCGCGTTTGGGAATATTTGGCAATGTCGCCTATTATGGAAAATATTCTTGAAACAACGATAGAAAAATATGACAGGGTTAGAAAAATGCCAGACAATAAAAGCTATGAAGAGTGGAATAAAAAATTTGAAACTTTAAATGGGTTGCTGGCAACTTACAGGCGCGGTGGGGTAATTTCTATCAGCGGCAAAGAATTTAGAAAATCTTAATCACTTATGCGCAAAATAAAACACTCTTGCTTTCTTTGAATTCTCATCACATCTGCAGAAACCAATTCTTTCAAACTGAATTGTGCTACCGACTTTAACTTTTTCAATTTCTGGCTCGCACAGGCCGTTGATTTCATTTCCATTGTTCATCACTAATTTCACTTTCAGATTTTTTTCTGGAGCCCAGTGGATTTTCGGAATTCCCTCTTTGTTCGCTTTTCCTGTAACTTTTGCGTTTTCATTCAAATCAATATTGCAAAAGTGCATGAGCCTAACTTCTTTTTCTCTGTTTGCAATCAAGTCAATTTTATCAACAAAAATTTTCTTGCTTACTGGGATTTTTCTGTAAGTTCTTTTTCCAGGATAAATCGGAGCCAAAACTTTTTTCATGGGCAGCCTATCTAAATTTATTTGAATCGGCTCGCCAACAAAAAAATATCTGTTGGATTTCGCGTCAATAATTTTTTTGTTTTCATCATACAAAATATTCAAATCCACATTTGTTTCACTTTCGTGCACGCCGAGATTAATTATGTAATTGCGAATTGCCTGCGGCTGTATTCCTCTTTTCCTGAAAGCCATCAGCAAAGCCAGACGCGGGTCATCCCAGCCTTTGTAAATTCCTCTTGCAATTCCCTCGGCAATTTTGCTTTTGGATAAAATCATTTCCTCGGTTGTGAGCAATTTTCCGTAAACTAAAGTTTCAGGATATTTCCAGCCAAAATATTCATAGAGAATTTTCTGGCGCACCTCAGAAATCATCAAATCCTTGCCGCGGATTATGTGCGTAATTTTGAATTCATAATCATCAATCGCGCTCGCGAAATCCAGCATGGGCCAGACTTTCTTGTCTTTCACAAAAGGATGCTGAGGCTCATCAACGATCCTGAAAGTCACCCAATCCAAAACCGCCGGGTCTGAAATTTCCCGCGAGGTTTTCATTCTGCCAACAGCTTGACCTTCTTTGAATTCTCCGGAAAGCATTTGCTCCCAAAGCTGCAAATTTTTTTCATTTCCATTTGAAGCGCACGGGCATTGCCCGCGGTTTATGCGAACAAGATTTGCCCACTCTTCCTGCGGGCAAGTGCAAATGTAGCCCCAGGCTTTCGTGAGAATTTTTTCAAAATATTTATAATAAATTTCTAATCTTTCAGAAGCGCGAAAAGTTTTCTGCCACTTCACTCCAAGCCATTTCAAATCCTCCTCAATCATTTTGCAAGCTTCTTTCCATGGCCGCTTGTTCGGATTTTTTGGATCCGTATCATCAAACCGCAAAAATAATTTTCCCTTGTAAATTTTTGTATATTCATCATTCAAAATTACCATGCGCGCATGGCCGATGTGCAGAGGGCCATTTGGATTCGGAGCCATTCTCATTATAATTTTTCCCTTCGTTGCGTTTGGCAAAGGCTTCAAATGCTGCTCTTCTTTTTTTGGCTTTTCAATTTTTCC
>CAZROS010000038.1:0-5661 GCA_964601825.1 uncultured archaeon
ATAATCAAGTCTACTGGAATTCTTGTCCCTCTAATTACAGGCTTGCCGACCATAATTGCCGGGTCAACTACAATTCTTTTTTGAAGGTTTTCCATATCTATTTAATGTTATTTAGAATTTATAAATGTTTTATTCTGACGGGATTAGTGGAGGAGATGCTAAGAAAATAAATCTTAGCCCGTGGTTTGGAAAAATCCAGAAAAGTTTCTGTCGTATGGGTCTCTCTCAACTATACCTATGCCCGGCACATATTTTGATCTTGCAGATAAGCTCGCGACTCTCTGAGCGAGCCTATCTAAATGAGCTTCATAAGCTTTACTGTCTAGAAAATGAGGAAGACCGCGATAGAAACGACCTAAACTCCTTGGCATGAAACGCATTGTATTTTCATCTTTATAAGCTTCTTCAAAACTCCGCCCCGCAGTCCAAGCACAAGCAAGTCCCGTCAAAAAATTTTGTAGAGCTGTATACGCGCATGCGAACATTTTTTCCGCCGCACATGAGGCAGGAGAGTTCTGGCATGAATATATTTGTGGGAGGGAGTTTTTAAAACTGCTTGCGCGCAGTTAACTCTGGAGGCCGGGTTTTATAAAATGTTTTTTATAAATTTCTTCCAGTTGCTCTTCCCAGCTTCCCGGCTGATATTCTGCAACTTTCCACGTCCAACGCGAACTTGGAATTTCATATCTAAGAACTAAAATCCATTTGTCCTGAACTGTAATTGAAGTAGAGGTGAAATTATAATTTCCATTCATCACATGTCTCTCCGTAAACGGTATTCTGAAAAGGCGCTTGAGTGGCATCTCAGATCGCTTTCTTAAAACAAGATCGCCTTGCTTGCATGTCATTTCTTCAACTCTAATTTCTGTTGTCGGAGAATCTTTCTCATATCTTCTGTTTAAGGGGCTTCCATATCTATCCAAAACTTTTCTTGCTATTTGCCCAGCGTAAGTCGCTCTATTAAGCAATCTGTCATATTCTTCTTTGATTTCTCGGAAAGTTTTTTCTGGCATACAAAATTATTTAAGCCCAGTGTTTATTAAGCTTTTTAAATTCTAAAAAGTATTTCAATATATGACACTTCAATCCGAACATAAGTGGCTTGCTGGCCACCCAAGCGCGATGGAAAATTTTTCCGGCAAATGGATTGCTGTTTTGGGCGGAAAAATAGTCGCGAGCGGGGGCAGCTACGAAGATGTCTGGAGCAGAGTGAAAACTAATTCTATAGAAAAAATGCCGCTGATAACATATGTTCTAAAGCCCGGAGAAGAGCAGCTCATCGCTTAGGGAGCGAGGCAATGAAATACAAATATGATTACATTCCGATTAGAGGAAAATTTTTTCCTATTATTCCTTTATTTGCGGCAAGAGGAGATAAAATTATTCCTGTCAGCGCGCTCGTTGATTCTGGGGCAATAATAAGTTTATTCAATTCCGGCGTTGCGAAAGCTCTTGGGATAGAAACAGAGAAAGGTGAGATGTTCAAGCCAACAGGAATAGGCGGCTCCATTGTATCATACATCCATGAAATAATTTTGAAAGTGGAAGATACAGAAATAAAAATCAAAGTGGCTTTCACAGACAATTTAGCTGTTCCAATTAATCTTATTGGAAGAGAAGGATTTTTTGATGCCTTTTCTGTTTTGTTTAATGACAAAGAGAAAATAATAACATTGGAAAAATTCTGAGAAATAAAAGCTTTTTTAAAAGTGGGTTGCAAGCTAAGTCATGCCCATAGCCCCAATAATAGATGTCCGCGACTTGAGCAAGGAATTCAAGACTTATTTGCGCGGCTCAACTCTGAAAGAAAATTTAGCAAGCTTGTTTAGCAGAAAATATAAAATCCACACTGCCCTAAAAAATGTAAATCTGAAAATCGCGCCCGGAGAATTTGTTGGAGTTATTGGCCCGAACGGCGCGGGCAAATCCACGCTGATAAAAATTCTCACGGGAATTCTTTTGCCCACAAATGGAAAAGTGATTGTAAATGGTTTGATTCCATATGAGCAGCGCGAGAAAAACGCGCGCCAGATGGGAGTTGTTTTCGGCCAGCGCACTCAGCTCTGGTGGGACATACCTGTTAGAAATACTTTTGAATTGCTGAAAGAGCTTTTCGAAGTTCCTGAGGCAGAATTCAAAAAAAGAATGAAAAAATTTTCTTCTGTGCTTGGAATTGAAAAATATTTGGACCAGCCCACGCGAAAACTTTCTCTAGGAGAAAGAATGCGCTGCGAACTCGCGGCCTGCTTGCTGCACGGCCCGCCGATTGTTTATTTGGACGAGCCAACAATTGGATTGGATGTTGAGGGAAAGCATAGAATGAGAGGGTTTTTGAAAGAAGTGAATAAAGAAGGAACAACAATTATTTTGACAACGCACGACATGGGCGACATTGAAGAGCTTTGCGAAAGAATAATTATTGTGGATTTGGGAAAAATAATTTATGATGGAAGCTTTGCGGAAATAAAGAAAAAATTTGGCAGGGAGCGCGTCATTGATGTTGAATTCCATAAAGATGTGAAAAAAGTTTCTCTTGCCGGAATGAAAGTTCTTGAAAAAAATGGAGCTCACATGAAAATATCCATCAACACAGAAAAAATTTCCCTGACCGAAGCTTTGAAAAAAATTCTCTCCCGCTATCCTGTACATGATATTGAAGTTGAAGAGCCTGACATTGAGGAAATTATTAGGAGAATTTACAGGGAGGGGATTTGATGAGGAGGTATTTGAAACTTTCTGAAATTTCGGTCAAGGAAATGCTAGCCTACCGCATGAATTTCATAGGAGGGCTTGCGCAGTCTACTATAACTGTTATTGCCCTCTGGTTTTTGTGGAAAGCGATTTTCGCGTCAGCTGGAACAACAGAAATCAGCGGATTAACTTTTGAGATTATGATAACCTACATAATAATTTCTTCATTCATCAAGCCTCTGGCATTTACCAGTGTTGAATTTGATATTGAAGACGATGCGCGCACTGGAAGAATAACGCGAAATTTAACTATCCCAATGAGCTACCCTCTCTTCAGGATTTTTTTAGATTTTGGCGAGACTGTTTACAAAATTTTCGCGTTTGGCTTTCCTGTTTTTCTTGGCGCGATTTTCATTGTGAAGGTTATGCCACCGGCCTCGCTTTTGTTTTTCATAAGCATAATTTTTTCCTATCTGATAAATTTTCTTCTCGCGTTCCTGACAGGCTTGTGGGCTTTCTGGTCCGGCGGAAAAATCTGGGGCTTGCGCCTGAGCAGGAATATGATAAACGACATGGTTTCTGGGGTTCTCATCCCTCTTTATTTTTTCCCAGCGTGGCTTTCACAATGGCTGCAGCTTCTGCCATTTGCAGCAGCTTTCCACATCCCGCTTTCAATCTACATAGGAAAATTTTCTGGCTCTGAAATTTTTTCCGCGCTTGGATTTCAGATTTTGTGGATTTTAATTTTGTCGGCTATCGCGGGCTTTGTCTGGAATCGCGCAAAGAAAAAAATATTTTCGCAGGGTGGCTAAATGAAAACTTTCAGGCTCTGGAAAAAGTTTGCGGCTGCGCGGCTGGCAGAAGATTTTCAATACCCGGAAAATTTATTTTTGGCAATATTTTCTATTATTCTGACGAATGTCATAACCGTTCTTTTCTACTGGGTAATTTTGCAAAATATTCCCAGCATAAACGGCTGGAATCTCGGAGATCTTTTATTCCTGTTTGCTATAGAAGCTACAGCATGGGGGATTTGGAATGTTTTCCTGAAAGGCACGGTTCCGTGGAGAGTTGAAGATGGCATTCGAACCGGTGGCCTTGACAGGGTTTTGGTTCAGCCGATGAAAACCATGAAATATATGATGATTTCAATATTTGACATACACGGCATTGGAGATTTGATTAGCGGCATTGCGCTTCTTTTTTTCAGCATGAAAATGATTAATGTTGTTTGGACTTTTCAAAATCTTTTTTATCTTGCAATTTTTATTTTTAGCGGGACTCTAATCTTATACTCTCTCTTTCTGATTATAGCAACATTTGCCTTTTGGACAACGCGAGTAGGTTATCTGACAGAAATAATCTGGACCCTTGGTATTTTCACAAACTATCCGCTTGAAATTTTCAGCAATTCAATAAAAGTTTTCCTTTCGTTTATTGTTCCGCTCGCTTTCGTCAACTATTTTCCCGCTGCCGCAATTCTTGGAAAAGGAATCTGGCCCCAGCTTCAATATCTCTCCCCGCTTGTCGCAATAATTTCTTTCGCAGTTGCTTACAAATTTTGGAAATTCGGGCTGAAGCATTATTCTAGCACGGGGAGTTGAGCTCGCGCGCAGAGTAAACTCATGCGCGCTCGCAAATCAATATGTAAAAAATATTTTCACACATTAGTTAGAGAGCGCGTTCGGGTTTACCCAACGCGCGAGCTTGAAATCCACAAGCTTGTTGAAGGAATTTACGAAGAGCTTGTTATGCTGGATAAAGTTTTGAAAGGCGAGGCTGTTGAGGATTGGAAGAAGGAATAAATCACTCAACCACAAAATATTTTCCTTCTGCTTTCTGCTCTAAATCTTTTTGCGAGCCTGGCTTGTTAGCTCGCGGCCGCATTGTTTGAGGATCTCTTCTGAAAGTTATGTCAACACTTTTCAAAAAAGTATTGAAGCCTGCCTGCAAATCCATTTGCTCGGCTGCGCCTTTCTCTGCGGAAATTCCAGAGAAAACAATTGCGCGGTCTGCCAGATAAGAAAGGAAAAGCAAGTCGTGGTCAATTATCAGGCTAGAGCATTCATGTGCTTCGCAGAATTTTCTTATTGCTCGGGCCACAGCAAGCCTTTTTTCCGCATCAAGAAAAGCAGAGGGCTCGTCCAGCAAATACAAATCAGCTTTTCTTCCGAGGCAGAGAGCAATCGCAACTGCCTGCAATTCCCCGCCGGAAAGCTCGGAAACTTTTCTCTCCAAAAGTTTTTCAATTCCCAGCGGCCGCAGAATCATTGCCTTAAATTCTTCAGCAAAAATATTTATTTCAGATGAGAGAAGTTCAGAAACCGTCTCATCCCCTTCCGCTTTTATATACTGGGGCTTGTAGGAAATTTTCACAGACTTGGTTATTTTTCCAGCATCGGTTTTAATTTCACCTGCCAGAATTTTCGCGAAAGTTGTTTTTCCCAATCCATTTGCTCCGAAAATTCCAATCACTTCTCCTTTCAGCACAGAGCCTGCGCCAATTGAAAGGTTGAAATTGCTCAGAGTTTTTTCCAGATTTTCCCACTGCAAATAAATTTCTTTTTTCGCAGAGCCTTTTTGCTTTGTGCTTGTGAAATCCAATGCCTCGGGCCGCACGCGCATATTTTCTGTTTTCAGATATCCATCAAGAAAAGCATTAACCCCAACGCGCGTTCCATAGGCTGCTGAAACAATTCCATAAACTCCCGGAACTCCGTATAGAACATGAATTCTGTCAGCAAGAAAATCCAGAGTTGCTAAGTCATGCTCAACAACAAGAACTGCAGAATCTTTTGCCAATTCCCTGATTGCTTTTGCAGCATTCAATCTCTGGTAAACATCCAAATAGTTTGAAGGCTCATCAATGAAATAGAAATCTGCTTTTCTCAAAGCAGCGATTGCAATTGCAATGCGCTGCAATTCTCCTCCGCTTAATTGAGAAAGTTTTCTGTTGAGAATTTTTTCCAA
>CAZROS010000039.1:0-1311 GCA_964601825.1 uncultured archaeon
CTTAGAATCTTTCTCTCTCAAAAAATTAGAGGCCTCAGCCAAAGCTTCTATTGTTCCGGCATCAAGCCAGAAGCCGCCGATTATTTCATAGGAAACATGAGCGGTTTTTATCAGCGCGCTGTTGAGGTCAGTAACTTCAATCTCCCCTCTCGCAGATGGCTTTAGATTTTCTATAATCTCAAAAATCTTTGCTGTGTAAAAATAAAGCCCGACCTGCGCGAGATTTGACTTTGGCTGCTTTGGCTTTTCTTCAACATCAACAAGCCTGCCATTTTCAAAAACCGGCACTCCATATCTCTGTGGGTCTGGAACCTCCTTGAAAAAGAAAACCGCGTCAGAGCTTCCTTTTTCAAAATCAGAAACAAAAACATCAATGTTCTCCTCTAAAATATTGTCGCCTAAAATCACAACAAATTTTTCTGAGCCGGCAAAATCTTTTGCAAGCGAAATTGCCTGCGCAATTCCGCCAGCCTCATCCTGAATTTTGTAAGTTAAATTCACGCCAAATTTTTTCCCGCTGCCCAAATAATTCATGAATGCTCCGATATTCTCGCCGCCTGTTATCAAAAGAATTTCCGTTATGCCTGCGCTTTTCAAAGTGTTTAGCGGATACTCAACCATTGTCTTGTTATAAACCGGAAGCAAGTGCTTGTTCACAACTTCTGTCAGCGGTCTTAATCTTGTTCCATTCCCGCCGGCTAAAATTATTCCTTTCATGGAAGAGCCACCTCAAATTTTTCAAGAATTTTTTTCACATCAGAGAGCTCATCTGGTTTTGGGAAAACAGAATCCTCTTTGCTGTAGCTCTCAGATGAAAATGAAACTAAAATTAATTTTTCATCTGTCAGCGGGCTGAAAATATGGTAAACTCCTGCTGGCACAAAAATCTGCGCGAGCGAGCCGGAATCAATTGTATAGGCAGGAAGTCCTTTTGCGTCAGCGGGCTTTGTTGAGCCAACTATTACTGAATAAACATTTCCGTTTGTTTTTGAATTTTTCCGAAAGTCCGCAAAAACAATAAGCGAGGTTCCTGAAAGCGTGTAGAAATTTTCATTTTGTTTTAAATGATAATGCCCGCCGCGCGCGATTCCTTTTTTGGTTGCAATGGACGCGTGGATATTTTTCACGCCTGTGGAAAAAAAATCATCTGAAAATCCAGCAGGCGCAAGCTCGCACAAAGCGCCGCGGCTGTCGCTTACAACTTTGTTAAGCCTTATCACAAGCCCGTCAATGTTTGTTTTTATAATTTCTTCTGGCATGAAATCACTTTATGTGCGGATTGAATTGGGCTCCGCTCTTTTTTATATTTTC
>CAZROS010000039.1:1411-5254 GCA_964601825.1 uncultured archaeon
AATGTGTGGAAAAAAGCCCTGCAAAGCAAATCTCCGCCGGCCTTTGCTGCAGCATATGGAATGTTGGGCTCAAGCGGCCAGCTCTCGTCAAACGCGCGGCCATCATTCAAGTCAAGCGAACCGTAAACTTCATCAGTTGAAACATTTAAAATTTTTTTGATATTCGGGCTTTGCCGCACGCAGTCCAGAATTGTTTGCACGCCAACAACATTTGTCATCACAAAATCCCGCGAGCCTGCATGCACGCTTTTGTCGTTGTGAGTTTCAGCCGCAAAATTAATAACATAGTCAGATTCTTTCACAAGCGGCAGAAGTTTTTGCGCATCGCAAATGTCTCCTTGCACAAAAGTGTAGCGCGGGTCGCCTGCTATTTGCTTGTGGTTTTCGAGATTTCCAGCGTATGTAAGCTTGTCATAGTTTACAATTTCTGCATCTTTGTGCTTCGCCAGCATGTGATGGATAAAATTGCTTCCGATAAATCCTGCCCCGCCGCAAACTAAAATTCGCATAAGCTTGTTTCAGAAACTACCTATTTAAAGTTTGTGGACTGCGCAATCTTCACTTGCGGAACCGGTATGATAAATTTTCCGCCTGCCTGCATGAAGTCTTTTTCTTTTGCCAAAATTTCATCAGCATAATTCCATGCAAGAAGAAGCGCATAGTCTGACTTGGCTTGCTTGAATTTCTCTGGGCTGAAAATTTCTATATGCGCGCCCGGCGTATAGAGATTTTGCTTGAAAGGTGTGGAGTCTGATATATAATCCAAAATCTTCCCGTCAATCCCGCAGAAATTCAGAAGCGTGTTTCCTTTTGCCGGAGCGCCATAGCCGGAAATTCTTTTTCCTTCTGACTTCAATTTTTTCAAAAGGCTGATAAGTTCCAAGCGATTTTTTTCAACTCTTTTTGAAAAATCAAAATATGTCTGGACACTATCAAGCTTTAGGTTATTTTCCAAATCAAATATTTTCTGAACCTCATCGGAAGCTCCGCCGGAATTTGAAACAAAAACGCGCAGAGATTCTCCATGCGATTTCACAAATTCTGCGTCAACTATTTTCATTCCAAGCGAATCGCAAAAGTTTTTCAGAGCTGTCAGGGAAAAATAGCAGAGATGCTCATGATAAATCTGGTCAAAGCCTCCTGCGCCTATGAGGTTTCCAACCCAATGGGCTTCGAAAACAAAAACTCCGTTTTTGCCTATTAATTTTTTCACGCCCAAAAATAAATCTTTCAAATCATCAATATGCGCCACAACATTGTTTGCGAGAACAACTTTCGCCTCGCTGTTTTCTTTTAAAATTTCCTCAGCGAGCTTTGAGCTGAAAAATTTCTTGATGGTCGGCACGCCATTTTTTTCTGCAATGTCTGCCAAATTTTCTGAAGGCTCTATGCCCAAAACTTTGCATCTGCTTTTAAGAAAAGAAAGCAAAGTGCCGTCATTGCTTCCTATTTCCACAACAAGCTCGTCTTTGTTTCTAAGAAATCTTTGGCTGACTTCCGAGGCAAGATTTTCAAAATGCTTTGCCAGAGGCTTGCTTGCAGAAGTCATGTAGTGGTAGTTTTTGAAAAGCAATTCAGGATTTACAACATCAAGCAGCTGAACAAGCGCGCAGTTTTTGCAGAAATAAACCGCCAGCGGAAATTTCTTTTCTTCTTTTTCAACTTCATCTTTGCGCAAGAAAGAATTTGCCGGCGGCATTTTTCCCAGATCTAAAAATTTTATTATATCCTTGCTACCGCATGCGCGGCAGCTTTCCCTGTGGTAGAAATCCTGCTTCATAAAAACCCTTTCCATTCTGTTTTCAAATAATCTGCAAGCGCATCCTGCCACTGACGCATTAAATTTATTTTTGAGCTCATGCTCTCATTTTTTCCGCCTATGGAATTTTCTCCAAAAGAGTCTGAGCTGACTGGAATTATTTTGGTTTTAGAGTCCAAAACTTTGGCAATCTGCTGCGCCATTTCAAATCTTGAGCATACGCCAGCATTTGAAAGATGAAAAATTCCTGTTTTGTCTTGCATTATCAATTGCTTTATTGCAGCCATCAAATCTTTTCCGAAAGTTGGCGAGCCAAATTTATCATCAACAACTTTTATTTCTGGCTGGCCAAGCTGCTGAATTATTTTCGCAACAAATTTCTGGTCCTTTGAAGGCCCACCTCCAAACATCCAGCAGGCGCGCGCAATTATGAAATCCGGCGCAGTTTCTTTCAGAGCAATCTCACCCAAAAGTTTTGAGCGGCTGTAAAAGCTTTGCGGATTTGGAATATCTGTTTCAGTGTATGGAGTTTTTTTCTCTCCGTCAAAAATTGATGAAGTAGAAACATAAACAATTTTTGCGCCGACTGCTTTTGCGGCAAGCGCAGTGTTGTAAGTGCCAACTGCATTTACAGTATAGGCATGCTCTGGATCGCGCTCGCACCTGTCCAAGTCTGTTTCAGCAGCGAGGTGAATTATTGCTGTCGGCTGGATTTTTTTCACGACGCGCAAAGTTTCCTCAAGGTCTGTGACATCAAGCATTCGCATGTCTGCTTTTATTCCAAAGTCCGCGTAAGAGCCAACCATTCCGCCCGCGCCTGTTATTAAAACTTTGTCAAATGAATTATCTTGCATTATTTCACCTTCTATCAAACTCATAAACTTTCAGGCCGGCCAGCTTGCAATAAGATTTCAACAACTTATCCAGAAAGCCGAAAGCTCTTTCATTTTCCTTTCTCTGATAAGCATATAGCCTGCATGATAGTTTTGAAATTATATCTTCATCGCTGTTCTTGCGGATTTTTTGGATTGATTTTCTTTTTTCCAGCACACTTCCAAAATTAAAAACAATCCACCCGCAAGCGCATGCGAAATTGTAAAGCCTCCTGAAGTTCATTGTGATTGCAAAATAAAAAATCTTTACCAAAAAATCAGCCAGAAGAAGCGGGAGCATTCGAAATATTGTTATGGGCTTGAAAAATGTCAATATGTTAAGGAGGCGATTTCGCTCAGTGAAAAATGATAATGTCGGCAGCCTGTAGCCTGTTTTCGCTCCATCATGCCACACCTTGCATTTTTTGCTGTTGATGACTTTTTTTCCCTGCAAAATAAGCTTGAAGCCCAGCCATGTGTCCTCGCCATAAGCGAAATAATCAGGATCAAACAGCGGCTCGGGAATTTGGCTTTTGTCAATTATGAAAGTGCCGCGCGGGATTGCCGCGAAATTTCCATCATCTGAAAAAACCTTTGCATTTCCGCAAATTATATTTACTGTAAATTTCGGCTGCGTTGAATCAAGGCTCCTGCCAACCGGATAGTCGTTGGCAACAACAATAGAGGCATCTCCGCCCTTGATTTCAGAAACCATATTTGAAACCAAATCTTTTGGCATTATTGTGTCGTTCCCGGAAGTCAGGAAAAATTTTGCTGAGGATGCTGAATAGGCAATATTGCATGCTTCCGCAAACCCGTAGTTTTTTTCCTTCTCAATAATTTTCACGAATGGAAAGTTTTTCTTTACAAATTCCAAAGAGCCGTCTGTCGAGCCGTTGTCAACCATAATAATTTCCATTTTTTCTTTTGGAAAGTCCTGCAATTTTACTGACTCAAAAAATGTTTTCACATATCCGCCGCCGTTCCAGTTTATTGTTGCTATTGTTACTTCTGGCTTTGCCATAATCGTGCTTGAAAAATAAGCTTTATAAGAATTATGGACTCTCTGACTCAAACAAACAAAAGCCCAATCCCGCCCATTTTTTTGTTCCAGTCGTGCACAATTTCTTTGTGCTTGTGTTTTTTCTTTATTTCATTCCAGAATCTGAAAACATCGCAGCCGCTTTCTTTTGTGTGGACAACAATGTCATG
>CAZROS010000040.1:0-5174 GCA_964601825.1 uncultured archaeon
GCTTTTAACCTTTTCTTTCCCATCTCTCTGGTGATTCAATGCTTTCATTCATAGATGTTGCTTACCTGTTTTTCGCATTCGTAACTATATTTTTTTCATTCCTGTTTTTTGTGATGTATTATGAGAACAAAAAAAGGCTGCATGAAATTCCAGAGATAAAAAATTTCCCGCAGGTAACTATAATAATTCCCGGCTACAACGAGGAGAAATCAATCGGCAGCACAATACAGCATGTTCTGAACTTTAACTATCCAAAAGAAAAATTGAAAGTAATAGTTCTTGACCACGGCTCAACAGACAGGACCGGTGAAATCGCAAAGCAGTTTCCTGTTAAAGTTATAAGAAAAACAAGGGAAGGAGTGGAGCAGAAAGCGCACGCGCTGAATTATGCTTTGCAGTTTGTCGGCACAGAGCTTGTTGCCTGCGTTGACGCGGATTCTTATCCGGAGCCAGATGCTTTGAGAAATGCTGTTGCGCTTTTCACTTCTCCTGAAATCGGCGCAGTTACAAGCTCAATTTTTGTGAAGGATCCGAAAAATTTTATTGAGAAGCTCCAGCATCTTGAATATATTTTAATTGTGTGGGGAAGAAAACTTTTGGAAACAGTTGGCGGAGTCTATGTGACTCCGGGCCCGCTCAGCATTTACAGGCTGTCTGCCCTAAAAGAAATTAAGGGCTTTGATGAAAAAAACATGACAGAAGATATTGAGATTGCCTGGAGGCTGCTGTATCACAAATATAAAATAAAAATGTCCCTAGACTCAATTGTTTTCACAAAGCCCCCGGCAACTTTCAAAGTCTGGTGGCGCCAGAGAGTGCGCTGGAATATTGGCGGAATTCAAACCTCGCTGAAATATATGCACGCCGCTTTCAACCCAAAGCACGGAAGCCTGGGAATGTTTGTTGTTCCGTTTTTCTTTTTGTCATATGTGATTTCAGTTTTCGGCATGGCGGTTTTCATGTACATAATTGCAAAAGGATTTTTGGATTTCTCATATATTTTCACAAAATCAGTGGAAGTCGGCGCCTCGATAAAGAGCCCGTTTCTATTTGACTATATTTTCCTTCCAAGCATTTTCACAATTTTCGGATTTTTCATTCTTGCGCTCTCCCTGTGGTGGATACGCATAAGCCTGAAAAGCACAAATAAGAAAATTTCCGGCCTATCGGGCATACTGGAGCTCTTAATCTATTTAAGCATTTACATCACAATATTTCCATTCACTCTTTTGTACTCCAGTGTGAAATTTTTAAGAAAAGGCGATTATAAATGGTAAGCGTTTTCACAAAAGTTTTTTTGCTCACAGTGATTGTTTTCGCAGCCGGCATAATGGTTGGGATCTGGCTGGACTCTGCTAGAGTTGAGGATTTGCGTGAAGTTATAACAAAGCAGGATCTTTCTTTCAACGACGTCCGCCTGCAGAATTTGTACTACCAGACATTTTCCAACGATTCCGCATTCTGCGATTCTGCCGCAAAATCAAACGCAGATTTTTCCTACAAAATTTATCAGGAGGGTTTGGAATTGGAAAAAGCTGAAGCAGTAAACAGATTTTCCGCGCAGCTCATAGACCAAAAAAAGCGCTACACTCTTTTGCAGCTCCAGTTCTGGCTGAATTCTGTTTATTTGAAAGATAAGTGCGGAAAAAATTATGCAACAGTGCTTTATTTTTATTCTCAATATAATCAAGAAGTTTCAAACGACCAGAATGTGCAAAGCAGGGTTATTTTAGATTTGATAAATAAATGCGGTCCTGAAAAGCTTTTGTCTGCGCCGATTCCAATTGATTTGGATATTGGAATGGTAAATCTGCTTAAGGAAAAATATGGAATAGCAAAAACTCCATCAATTTTGATAAATGAGAAAACTTTGCTTGAGGGGCTGCAGTCAAAAGAAGATTTGGAAAAGCTTGTGGATTGCTAATTATTCTTTTTCGCTATAGCAAACAAGCTTATTCCTGCCGGCATTTTCACCTCTCTGGAGATAAGCCATTTTTCACAGTCCATCATAAAAATAAAAAGTTTGTTGATGGACTCAGGCAGCTTGTAAATGTCATTTGACTTTAGCTTGAAGATATTGGAATTTTTTATGATTCTCATTATTATAACAGGAAAGAAAAACACAAAATTCCAAAATGAAACACGCTCAACAAAAAAACCAGCGCCTTTAATGGCATTCAAAAAAGATTTCTCAGAATATCTTCTGAAATGATGCGCCTCAACATCATGGTTGCTCCACAGTAAATCTGGAAATGCTGGCACGAAAACTATAAGCTTTCCGCTAGGCTTCAACACACGCTTCCATTCAAGCAAGGCAGCAGAATCATTTTCGAAGTGCTCCAGCACATCAGAAGCTATGACAATATCAAACTCTCCGGCGTTAAATTTTGTTTTGCTGCCGTCTGCTTTAACAGCGGTTTTTATTTCTTTTGAAACACACTGCTTTATTGCTTTCTCGCTGATATCAACTCCATAAACATTTTTATAGCCTTTCTGCTTTAGGAGCAAAATAAGCTCTCCGCTGGCGCAGCCCACATCAAGAATTTTTGCATTCCTGTTTTTTTCGAGCTTTTCTGTAAGCGCGCAAATAATTTTTCTTCTAGAAACAAACCACCAGTTTGTCGCTTCAAGCTCATGGTAGAGTTTTTCATGTTCCTTGTCCATGTAGCCTTTTTGATGTAGGCGAATAAAAAGGTTAAATATACCAACAACTTAAAAAATTTATGAAAGAAAAGTATTTGAAATATATTTTGATATTGTTCATAATATCTGGATTTATTTTCAGGCTCGCCTCTTTGGGAAGCTATATATTTGAAGATGAAGCAGCATTAATGATAGGAGGCATGAAATTTTTTCACCAAAGCTATAAAGATGGCTTGGCTTTTGTTGAGCACCCGCCAACAGCAATTTTTTTAATTGGGCTGCCATCAACTATCATCAAATCTGCCTACGATATTTTAGGGTCTATGCAACCGGGCTATTACTGGTTTTCCTATGTTTCTCACATTCCACTCAAAGACAATCTTTTGCCAATAAGAATATTAACACTTTTTGCAGGCACACTTGCAATTTCACTTATTTATCTCATTACAAAGAATCTTTTCGGAAAAATTCCTGCATTATGGGCAGCAGCGCTCACTTCGCTGTCTGCTGATTTTATTTTCTACAGCGTGCACGCGTTTATGGAATCATTCATGCTTCTTTTTATTTCAATTTCCCTATATCTTTACATAAGATTTTTGGACTCCAAAAGCGGATTGAAAAGGAAAATTATTTTTTTGCTTCTGGTTTTTTTTATATTTATGGAAGCCGGTTCCAGAACTTTCAACTCCCTCTTCCTTCCGCTGGCAGTTCTGCCGGCGCTTTATCTGCACAAAAGAAAGTTTGACAAAGAATTTTTCTTGATTTCCGCAGTGATAGTGCTCTCTGTGCTTCTCATATACACTCTTGTCTGGCCGGCAGAACTCCAGAAAAGATCGTTGGAGATTAATAAACCCGGTTTGTTTGGTTTCAGCTTTTTTCAAGAAGCTTTCGGTTTATTTTCCAGAAATTCTTATTCATTTGCTTTTTCTTTATTGCTTCTGCTGCCGCTTTTCCTCGAAACAGTGAAATCAAAAAAATTAATTCCCACCTTAAGAAGCAAAGCAGGCATAATCATAATATTTTCCATAATTTCTTTTTTTGCGCTTGGATTAACTTCACTCTCATCTTACGGGGCCCCTTTCATGAGATATATGATTCCAGTTTTCATACCGCTTTCAATATTAGGCGGCTATGCAATTTCAAGATTTTCTTCCAACAAAATAATTTTGGCCCTTTCTCTTGTTTTTTTTACTGCAAGCGCGGCTTCCATATTTTTGCTTCTGCCAAACAATTTAGCAGAGCACTCAAACCTCGGGGCAAAAAATCTCAGCCTTTACCCTTCAAATGAAGTTGAGAAAGCGGAAAGATATTTTGAATTCTTGAGCAGAAATGGAAATCCTCCGGTTGTTACAAACGAACCGAATGTTTTGCTTTTCTACAAGGGAAACACTATGAAAGCCACGCCTCTATTAGGCCTCTCCAGCTGCAGTAGAAAAGGCCTGAGAGAGTTGTTGGAAAACAATTTCACAATTATCCATAGGTTCGTAGACAACAGCGTGAAAAGTTTAAGAGACGATCCAAATGTATGCATTTTCTTTATTTCTTTGAACACAAGAGAAATTGAAAGGAGCATGGATTATTCCATCAATGCGATTGAAGACACCCTAAACAAAACCACCCTTGAAAGGGCAGAAAAGGCAAAGGAATATTTAGATTCCACGGGAAGCCCGCCTCTTGCCACGAACAATAATATTCTGATATCTATCTACACAGATTACAATAAGCAAAACAGCTTGCCCATCCCGCGCCCAACAGATGGGTGGTGTTTAGAAACTTATATCCAAATTCTTTTACAATTAAAGCCGGTCATTGTTTTTGACACACTTTCAGAAAGCAAAAGTTTCTGCGGCATGGACAAACTGAACATTTCAAAAATTGACTCTGTTGAAGGATTTGAAATCTACAAATTAAATGATTAGAATTAATAATAGCTTATTTCTTTATGCTTTCATTCAAAAGCACAAGCAAAAATTTGTCAGCAGCCAAATCCAAATCTGTGTATTTTCTGTTTGTCTGGCTCATGTCTTTGCCCATAATTCTAACAAGATTATTTTCAACAGAAACTTTTGTGGTTTCAGCAGAGGCTTCCATTAAAATCACAGGCGCAGTTTCATTTGCCATTGCAACGGCCTCGTCTGTTGAATTCAAAATAACAGTTTCAAAGCAAATTCTTCTTTGCGTGCCTATGCCCCCTGTCAAAAGTTTTTCAAAATACACGCACTGCAAGCCGCCTTCATCCTGCACTATGGCCTTGTCAGTGAAAATAAACTGCTTGTATGCGAGCACGGTTTTGTATTGAATTTCAAATCCGGCAACACCATAATAACCCAAATTTTTTTCATCGGATTCAATTGTGATTTTTTCAGGCGAGCACGCTTCATCATTACATACTGGCGAGAATCCCTTTTTAGGACTGAATGCAATTCTTACAATAGAAACAGGATTCTCAAAAAAAACCTGCCTTATAGATTCCGTTCCCGGCTCAAGCAAAACTTTTTCCGCTTTGTTCAAGTCCGCGCGGAAATTCACAT
>CAZROS010000041.1:0-5135 GCA_964601825.1 uncultured archaeon
CCAGCGCAACCATAATTGCCACGCGGAAAGTTTTCTGCGGAACTTTCTCAACAATTTTTCTTCCAGCAAAAGAGCCCGCGAGAGCAACGAAAAACAAAATGAAAATATCCGCGAGAAATTTTTCCGGCAGAAAGCCCGAGGCAAAATAAATTGGTATTCTGGTAAAGTCAACAGCAAGCGCGATTGTTGCTGCAGTGGAAATGTAAACTTCTTTTTTCAGGCGGAAAGCGTTAAGCACAGCCGCGCGGATTGCCCCGCCTGTTCCAATCAGGCCAGCGACAAAACCAGAAGCTGCGCCGCCTGCAATTGAGTTTGATAAATTCTGCTTAATTGAAAATTTTGGATTTTTCCAATTGAACAAAACAAAAGCAACAAGGAAAATTCCCAGCAAGAATTTCAAAAAATTCTGGGGCGCATATGAAACCAAAAGCGCGCCCGCAATTGTCGCAAGAACAGAAGCAGTTCCGAAAGTTTTCAGAATTTTCCAGTCAAGATTTTTTCTGAAAAAAGTCAGCCTGCCAATATTTCCGAACAAATGAAAGAGCGCAGTTATAGCAAGCGCGCTGGGAAAATCCAGAAAGAAAAGCGCGAGCGGAAGAAAAACAGTTGAAGAGCCGAAACCGATTGAAGTTCCGATTAGCTCTGAGAAAAATGCCGCGAGGAAAAAGATGAGGGGCTGCATGGAAAGCATTTTTCAATTTTTATTTTCTCCCGAAATTGTTTTTAAAATATTATGGCGCCGTCTGCAGGAAATTCAATTCCTGATTTTGATTGCAGATTCTGCAAAAATATTTTTGCAAAATTACCTGCGTGAGCCGTGAGGCTCACCAGATATCTTTACTTAAAGGCACTCTTCATTTCCGCCGCCCTCCCTAAAAAGAGAGGATTGGTCAGAGTCAAGCCGTTAAATCATTTCCATATAGCTGGATCAGCATATCTGGCTCAAGTCTTTCGCGTGCGAAAATTTCTTTTCACATGGCGCGTTAAATCTATGCTGCGCTTTCGCGCGCAACCTAGCTTCGCTAAGACGGCATAGCTTTAGAATTGATTTGTGGTTATTTAAAGTTTCCTTTAGCCATCAAAATATTCTATCTGCTTCATCTGTAAGTGATCGCTGGACGCCTTCAGTAACCTGCTGCGACTCTTCTAAGCGAGGCGATTGATAGCGCTCTCTCAGAAGCGGAAATTTTCTCGCAAGCATATCTGGCATTTGAACAAAAGCAACAGCATCAGAAGTTGGCCCCTGCACAGTGTCTGCGAGAGAATGCAATAACGCGGCAATGCTCGGGTCAGCAACTTTCCGCGCGATTGCAGGAACTGCTGTAAGCAAAATCGCAGACACCGGAGATTTTTTTATTGCTCCGTTCGTAAGCGTGTCTAAAACTCCCAATGAGTATGGAGGTATTACATCCGAGCCTTGGCCTTCGCCAACTTGGTAACACTCCAAATCAACTCCAGGAAAATCTGCTTTTAATTCTGCTGTTGGCCGCGGAGTGAAAGCAAGGCCCGGCCTTCCTTCTTCAAGAGCTCTTCTAAACTCACTGACAGCAGCTTCTCCGCTCGGAAAGGAAAATGCCGTTTTGCCTGCATGAGTAGTTCTTTCCAATCTTCTGCGCGGTGTTGTTTCTATTCTATAAACACAGATGCCTCTTCCTTGAGAAACGCATTCTTCAATTTCAACAGAAGCTCCCTCAACTCCGTAAGCTATAGCAAATCCCTCAACATATCCTGAAGTCCAAAAACATGGGCGCGATTTATTTCCAGCATGCTCAACTGTTGCAAAGCGCATTCTTTTTTTATTTGAATCCAATTCTTCAAAAACAAAACCATCAGAACTGCCTGTTCCAAGCTGGTGAGCCAACATTCCCAAATTTTCAAGTGTTGTGCCCTCTTTATATATTGTTGCGTGAGAAAATCCTACAGAGAATCCATATCGCTTTGTAATCGCAGCTGCTCTTTCTGCGTCTACGGTTTGCAAAAGCATCATTTCATAGAAACGTTCAATCGAACCTGCCGGCACACTGACCAGCTGTGTTCCTTCATCAATCATTTCATCACCTTACAACTAATGCGCCCAACTTTTTAAAGCTATCTTCAACGCCCACGCCGGTTTTTGCAGAAGTGATTATATGAGTTGCGTCAAATCTTCTATCGAGCTCCGCGAATAAATTTTCTATTTCTGCAAGCGAATCTTGCGGAACTAAATCAGATTTATTTCCAATAAAAATAACTGGTTTTTTTCCAACAACCTCGCGAAAATTTCCTGTCCATGCGTAGAGGTCTTGGATGGTTTGTGGCCGCGAGCAGTCTCCAACAAGCAGCGCGCCCTCAGCACCAGCAAAAAAATTTCTCTGCAGAGGTGTGTTTGACTTGCTCTGATCCAACTGTCCGGCAATATCCCAAATTAATAAAGTTAATTTAACTCTTTCTGTAACATCTTCATATTCCGGTGGGGGCAGGAGCGGAATTTGCGGTGGAAAATATTGAATAGGTATTGTAGAATATGGCTGGAGAGGCGGAGCTTGAAGCAGAGGTGGTGTTGTAATTGTGGCGCGCCTTCCCTGAAATCTGTCAAAAAATCTTTTCCAGAATCCTAATTTTTGACTCGGCTCCGAAATCGGTTGCTGTGGATAGTAAAATTGCTGCGGATAAAATCCCTGCGGCTGTGGGCTCGCTGGGTAAGCACTAAGATTGGGTGGTTGAGAATATGGTTGTGGTTGAAAAGATGGACCTTGCTGATAAGCTGGCGGCTCTGGCGGCGGCGCAGGTATTTCCTTTTTTCTTTTTGTTATTTTATCAACCTCAATAGTTTTGCTGGTGGGTTTTGCTCCAATGGTTGATAAATAACTATCATCAAATCTTTCAGTAACATACCGCCTTATCAGGCTTGTCTTGCCGACTGCTGGCTGGCCGAGAAGGCAAACTTTTTTTATATATTGTTTCATGGGGGGTTTTGTATATCCTTCCATGGATTTAATTCTCTGCCAACATATATAAAACAAATAGCCAAATTATAAGTTTCTTTATAATTTCTTCCACCCACTCGGATAAGTTCCTTTTGCGAGCAAAACCTTGTCAGTCTTAACAGCCAATCCCATTTTCTTTTTTATCATCTCTTCAGCAGGCATTTTTGCTTTTCCAAAAGCAACCATTTCTCCTTTCAAAGAAAGAATCGCAACCCAATCTTCCGGAAAAATATTTTTCTGCGCAAGAACAAGCCCGCCGCAGCCAAGAGGCGCGCCATTGCAGATTGCATCAACAGCAGAATCTTTCACAACAACTGTTTTCATGTTGTCAGCGACAAGCTCCAGAGGCAAAATAATTTCCCTCAGGAAATTTTCATTTCCGCTTTCTTTCCAAACAGCAAACGCATCTGAAAGTTTCTGAAGTGTAATAATTTTTTCTTCGGAAAAAATTCCACTCCTTGTTCGGCGCAATTCCTGCAGGTGCGCCCCGCAGCCGAGAGATTTTCCAATATCATCCGCGAGCCTGCGTATGTAAGTTCCTGCCTCGCAGCCAACTCGCATCAAAATATTTCTTCCATCAATTTCCAAAATTTCCAAAGAATAAATTTCCCTTTCGCGCACGCGGCGGGCAACAGCAGATTTTTTCGGGGGCAGCTGCTTTATTTTTCCCAAAAATTCCGCGCAGGCTTTTCTGATTTTTCCCTCAGGCACATCCGCATGCAGGTAAACGAGCGCAACATATTCTTTTTTGCTTGAAAGCAAAATCGGCATTAGCTTTGTTGCGTTGTCCAGAGCAATCAGCAAAACTCCTGAAACCCGTGGGTCCAAAGTTCCGCCATGAGAGCATTTTGGAACTCCAAGAATTCTTTTCACCCATGCATCCACTTGGTGGCTTGTTGGCCCAGTGGGCTTGTCAAGAATTATTATTCCATTTCTCAGCAGCTCTTCAACTGTGCGGCTCGCTGGATATTTTCCATGCTTGCTTCCGGAAAAACTTTTCTGCCTGATTAAAAAATCATTCATAATTTTCCACAATCCTTTCTATAAGCTTGCCAACAGAAACTTCAGCAGCAGGATTTTTAATTGTATCTGTTGTGAAAACTTTTTCTGCTCCGACCGAAAGAATTTTTTCAAGCGCGCCATCAATAAAAGCTCCGTGCACTGCGCACACAATTATTTTTGCGGGCTTCTGCTGCTTTATTTTTTCTATTGCTTTCACAATTGTCCCGCCAGTTACAATCATGTCATCAACTATAAGCACATCTCTGCCGGCGCAATTTATTTCTCCGGAAACTTTATCTATTTCTGCTTCGTATTTTTCTCCTGCGACTGCTCCGGCTGCGCGCTTTTTTTCAAAAGAAGAAGTTTCTCCGCCAAGAATTTTCTGGAATTTTTCCGCAAACAGAGAAGCGTTAAAATCCGGAGCAAGAATAATTGGATTGCTTGCAAGTTTCTTTGCATGCTCTGCTAAAAAGGGGACAGCAGAAACGCTTTCCATGCGCAAGCCAAAAAAATCAAACTTTCCTTCGCCTCGGAAAATATGTGGGTCAATTAAAAATATTTTTCCCGCGCGCTCAGAAAAAACTTTCGCAAGCGCTTTCGCTGAAATAGCCTCTCCATCCTCAAATCTTTTGTCCTGCTTTGAGTAGCCGAAATATGGGATTATAAGATTTGGTTTTACTCCATAATCATTGAAAGCGTCCAATGCTAGAATTAGCTCTACAATATCTGAATCAGTTTTTGTGGATTGGACAAGAAAGCAATTTTCAGGTTTGCCCAGCACGCGCAAGTATGTTTCTGCATTTGGAAATTTTTTAGTCAGAAGATTTCCTTTTTCTAAATTTATTTTATCAGCTAAATGAACGCATGCGGAGCCGAAGTAGATTTTCATAATGGCTTTTTGCTGGGGAGATTTAAATCCTTAAGCAACCCCCAGCGCTTTCCTGAAAAGCACTGAGAGCGGAATGGAAGTTATGAAATACCAAGAGAGCCAGCCGAAATCATTTCCAAAAAGCGGAAGCTCCATGTGGTTCGGCAGAATCGCAACAGGCTTTGTGAAAATCGCTCCCAACCATGGGAGCAGCAAAATCACGAAAAGCATTGTGGGAATCATGGGCTTCATGTTCATTTTCATAATCTCGTTTGTTGTGGACATGACTTCAGAAAGAA
>CAZROS010000042.1:0-5014 GCA_964601825.1 uncultured archaeon
CAAAAACTTTCAAGCCTGTTCTGAAACCCTGCGAGAATCACGCGCTTTTGTTTGAAGGAAGTTCAACTGAAACAAAAGGTCTTGAGGCCTGCAAGAAATGCGAGAAAATGGGAGACATGGGAGCGGAATTAAAAATTCTCGGAGACGAGAGCAGATTTATTTTTACAATTGAAAGCATTTCAGGTTTGAGCGCAGAGGAAATTTTTCTTGCTGCAATTGATTTCTTGAGAGCAAGGGCGAAGGAAGTTAGCAAGGCGATGTGATTTTATAAATTCTGTTTGATAAGTTTTTCTTGCGCGGGGCCGCATTATTTGTCGTGTGACTATAATGCAGCCCTAAAATAAACACAACAAAAAATGCGGGGGTTGCCCAGCCTGCCATCCCTTCTTTCTTTTTCGGTGAAGGACTTGAAAAAAGAAAGAAGCGATAGGTTTTCGGAAGAAAGAAAAAAAAGAAAAACGGGTGGCCTGGAATGGCCTAAGGCGCAGGACTTAAGAAAAATCTTAAGTGTTGAGCAGAAAAAAATCCGAAAGGATTTATTTCTGCCATGAAAAAGAAATCCTGTGGGTTAGTCCCTTCGAGTGTTCAAAGCGAAGCCCTTTTCGCGAAAAGGGCTACGCCTTATCCTAAAAGGCAAATTGCGCTGATGCGCATATGAAAATCACTCCCCCCGCACCATCATTTTTATTTAGTGCGGTGCGCCCGCACCAAAAAGGTTTTTAAACCTTTATCCTCAATAGAAAATGTGATAATAATGCCAAAGCCAACTGGTCCCACAAATCCATTGCTGTCTGCTTTCATTTCAGAGCTGCGCACACGCGGCCACACAGAGAGAATTAATTTTCTTTTGGAAATGGCTGACAGACTTTCCGCTCCGGAAAGAATTAGGGCAGAAGTGAATGTCGGAAAAATTGAAAGGCTTTCTGCTGCGGGGGAAACAGTTGTTGTTCCGGGAAAAGTTTTGAGCTCTGGGGAATTGACAAAAAAAGTAAATGTTGCTGCCCTGAAATTTTCTCCAGCAGCAGAGGAAAAAATTTTGAAAGCTGGCGGGCGCGCATTTGATTTGAAAGAGCTTGTTGAGAAAAATCCCGCTGGGACGAAAGTGAAGATTTTGGTTTAGACTTTAAAAATTATAAATAATTTCGTGTGGATGCAATGCATTTATTTTATTTTTTCTACACCAGTTTACTAAATCCCAATCATAACTAATAAGTGTAGCAGCAGGACTTTCTGTCTGCAAAAGGACTAACATTGACGCATCTACAACGCCAAATTTTTCCAAAGCTTCATGAAATAGTATAGTGTTTTTTTCAACAGCCGCTTCGGATATCTTTGTCAATAATTGGAATGAGCCCTGTTCTTTCAGTTTTTTCCAGCCGAAATCTTTCTCTAAAAAATATGATAGTTCAGAAAATACGTGCGGTGTCATTATTACGCTTTTTGAATTTTCAATAATAGAAGCAATAACATTTTTTTCTTCTGGCGTCGCTTTGCGCGAAAACAGTTGAAACGCAACTTTAGTATCTATTATAGATTGAAAATATTGCACACTAATCAGCATCTTTAATGTTTTCTATAGTTAAGGTTGACTTGTCGGCGATTGCTAATTTAGTTTTCCAAGCCCACCCTCCATTATTGGGCTCAGGAATCGAAAATCTAATAAAATATTTTCCTATGGTCGGTTTATCGGTAAGAATTTCATTTACAACCAACATATCCCCAAATGGGTTTGACTGCCTTATTTGTTCTTTTAGTTTTTTTACAATTTCAAATGTCGCATCCATATTCTCACTTCTATAATTAAATCATATTGTTTAAAAAGCCTTGACGCGCATCTTGATAACCTTTTTAAACTTTCCTTTTAATCTAATTCTTGCGTGAATTAAATGGCAGAGCAAAAAATCCCAATGGAAAAGATTTGAAAATCTTGGTTTAATCTGCGCATTTTTAAACTTCTGGCGCAATAATTATTTAAGTGATTATTATGAGGTCAAAAGAGTTTGAGTTTTACCTGAGGGCAGACTTGAAGAAGTATGAAGGAAAATATGTGATTATTCTGGAAAATAAAGTTGTGGCCTCGGGAGACACAGCAAAAATTTGGGAGGATGTTAAAAAGAAATTTCCAGACAAAGTCCCCATGCTTGTTAAAGTTCCGAAGGAAGAGGCTTTGGTGTTGCGACAGGCGAATTAGAAAGAGCGCTTGAAAAATCAGAAGCGACAAAATGAGAAAGCAAATTTTGCTTGGCATAGAGCAAGCCATGAAACCTTTTTAAAAAAACCTGAATGGAAAAAATGTGAAGATTCTGGTGTGAAGTCAAACTTTCAAAAGCTCCCTAATCATTTCGTTTATTCTTTTAATATATGACTCCTCCAGATTTCCTATTTTTTTAAGAAGCCTTCTTTTGTCAGTTGCCCTCAGCTGAAAAATAATTGCAACTGATTTCGAACTTAGGCCATTTCTGTTTGTGGGATTTATATCAAGAGTATAATTAAATCTAAGCGCGGCCGAATTGCTGGTAACAGGAATTATTACAGCAATGCCAGCGGCTTCCGCAAGAATTATCGCAGGCCTTGTTCCCGCCTGCTCGTGCCCGCCCAAGCTTGGAAATTCCACTATCCAGATTTCTCCTCTTTCCATAATTCTCTCTCGAAATTTTCAAAAGCCTCGTCGCTGAGATTTTCCCAACCAGAAATTTCTTTCTTAAGTTCGACGAATTTTTTGATTTCCTCAGCATAGTGGTGAAGAGCCCTCTTTATTATTTCCTGCCTTTTCATCCCAGTTATCTGCGCGGCCTCATTTAATTCTGTTTCAACAGCCCGCGGGATTTCAATCTCGATTTGCATAATTACTAATAGGCTCTGGTGTTTAAAAACCTTTTTAAACTTTCCTTTTAATCTATTGTTCTGAGAATTATGCCTGAGCAAAAAACAACAACAGTCATAGACGCAACAGACAGAGTCCTCGGCAGATTGGCAAGCATAGTTGCGAAAAAACTTTTGAATGGAGAGGAAATTATAATTGTGAACGCAGAGAAAGCTGTGATTTCCGGAAAGCCCGAGAACACGAATGAATATTTTTTGGGAAAAATTCACAGAGGCGACAGGCTCAAAGGCCCGTTTTATCCGCGGCCGCCCGAGCAGATTTTTCGCAGAGTTGTGCGCGGAATGCTTCCGTGGAGAAAATCGCGCGGGCAGGAGGCTTTCAGAAGATTGAAAGTTTTTGCAAACCAGCCAGCTCAATTTTCAGACGCAAAAAAATTCGGCAAAGCTGCTGAGCAGTTGAGATGCAAAATTGAAACTTTGAAGGATGTTAGCAGAGCGCTTGGAGTGAAAGTTTGATTTTTATGGCAAAATATTTTACAAGAGAACATTTGAAAGAGGCGGGTATTTTTGCTTCGCATTTTATTCCAGGATATTCAACTTTTCGCTCGAGAAATATTTTAAGAGAATACAAGGCCAGAGCTAAGGGAAAAAATTTGATGCCAACCGACACTTACAGAAAATATTTTGGAAGATCTTTAGCTGCAAATGCTCTATGCGATGTTATAGGATCTGCTTTATTAGCCTATTCCCTTCTTGGTGGGCCCCTAGCAATAATACCGACGGTGTATGTCGGGTTTAAAGGTCTTCCGGGTATAAGTGAACATTTTATGAGACGGGATCTGGATGATAGTTCAGGTGCTCTGCTACGAGAAGAATATAGATTATCGCCAGCAGAGGCTTGATGATTTTTATGCCACCATATTATTCCACTAGAGAACCTGTTGCAGTAGTTTGTGGTTATGGGTTGGATAGAGAAAGTTATGCTGCTGTTAAAGAATTATTTGGAACTTTAGATTCACCTTTTAATAGAATGATGCGAACAATCAGGAATTGTATTTTGTGATTTTTATGGTAAGTGAATACAGAAGTCTTCGAAGAAATAAGCGCGGCATTATGAGTGATACAAGCGCTCTTTTAATTTATGGAGTAGCAGTGCCTTTTATTTTGTTTAGTGGTTTTTACGTTTCTTTTCGGTATTTACTCAGAAGCAGACGCCAAGGTAGACATGGATATCCAGATGAAACTGAAGAATCCCGTCTTGAATTTGTTAGGTGATATTTATCGCAGAAGAAAATCCAGCAGAGCAAAAGCCAAAAAGAAAAGCCCCGAGGAAAATCACAAATGTTGTGAAGCCTGCCCAGCAGAAAAAAGAAAAAGCAAAGCAGGTTTTTGAAAGTGGAAAAAGAAAATCTGCTGTTGCGCGCGGAAGAGTTGAAGCGGGCAATGGAAGGATTTTGATAAATGGAAAAAGCTTGAACGCGTTTCCAGAATTCCAGAAAATGATGATTACTGAGCCTTTAGTGCTTGCGGGACCCTCAGCGCAAAATTATAATTTTGATATTTTTGTTTCAGGCGGAGGAGTTTATGGGCAGGCAGAAGCAATCAGGCAGGTTATTGCAAAAGGCCTTGTGCGCTTTGACAAAGGATTGAAAAAAACTTTTTTGGATTATGACCGCGCACTGCTTGTTGCTGACGTAAGGCACAATGAGCCGCACAAGCCAAGCAGGTCAAGCGCTGGGCCGAGAAGGCACAAACAGAGGAGCAAGAGATAAGTTTATATTCAAGGAAAAATAATAAAATGCAGTGAAAATTATGGATTTTAAAAAAGATTGGATTCAGGCACTTATTTTGTTAATGATAATTTTAACAGCAATCACGCTCGTTGTTTCATTTCTAAAGTGAGTATATGAAAATTGAAAATATTTTAATAATTGTTTCTGCGGCAATTGCAATTATTTTTATTTTGTGGTATATTTTTGGGCAATCGCCAACTTTAGAGCAAGTTATTTTAACTTTGATGACTTTTATTTTAACAGCGCTGCTTTTTAACATAGGCCTAACATTTAAAATATGGGGAGACCTTCAGCATCATATCGGCGAGCACAAAGGCTCAGAAAAAAATTAAAATTGTGATTCAAAATGATAATACCAGTTCGTTGCATTTCATGCGGCCGACCAGTTGCGCAAAACT
>CAZROS010000043.1:0-4981 GCA_964601825.1 uncultured archaeon
AAAAATTAATTGACTCAAGCGATCCGGCTGTTGTGATTTCAACAAGCGGAATGCTTACTGGAGGGCCGGCTGTGAATTATTTCAAAGCGTTTTCTGAAGATAAAAAAAATATGATGATTTTTGTCGGCTGGCAGTCTGAGAATTCCCTTGGAAGGAAAATCCAAAAAGGCTTTAAGGAAGTGCCCATGGAAATTGACGGGCGAACTAAATCAGTTCCAGTGAATATGGAAATTCTAACAATGGACGGATTGTCTGGGCATTCTGATTACAAACAATTGATGAACTATATTGGAAAGCTGAGAAACAATCCTGAGAGAATTATTGCAAACCACGGAGAGGCTGTGAAGTGCGTTGAGTTCGCACGCAATGCGCACAGGATTTTCAAATGCGAAACTCTGGCGCCGAGGTTGTTGGAAACTGTGAGATTAAAATAAATTTGGTGGGCGGGCAGAGATTTCCGAACCGCGGAAACCTAAGGTTTCCTCAGTTCAAGGTTTTTCCTTGACATCATTTGATGTGTGAAAATTATTTAATTTTCATATTGACACATCACATGATGTCACTGATCCTTCCTCAGGTTCTTGCTTCGCAATTATTTTATTTGAACTCTGGACCCCCACATTTCTGATATTTAATATCAGTGTGGTGCTCTATCTGGCAATTGAAACCAGGCTGAGCCACCCGCCCCTGAGGTTAATTTTCCATTTAACTTTAAAAGCTTTTTAACAGAAGAGGTAAATGTTTTTTATGGAACTAAACTTCACTCCGAAATTTACAGAGAGCTTTGACAAGCAAAAGCCTTTCTCAAATGAGAAATTTTTCAATGCTGTTTTGGAAGCAGTGAAATTTCCATTCAAGCTTTATGGAGTTATTCCGTTCAAATTAATTTACCAAGATGAAAATGAAATTGATTTGAACATGGGAGAAATTCACATTACTGAAATGGACTTGAATAAAATCAGCGGACTTTTCGCAAAGATAAATAAAAAATTCAGCACGCAAATTACTTACTGCATTTACCATTCCACGCAATTTACAGGAGACATGCTTCTGAATATTCGTGGGCCAAACGCTCCAATGCTTTTATCGAATAAAATAAAATTTTCTTTTGAGTGATTGTTATGAAAGAATTCCTTGGAGTTTTGAGAAGTTTCGGGAAAACTGGCTACAGGACGCCTGAGGTAATTTTAGGGAAATTATGTCCGCATCTAAAGCCAGGAACTTCTGAGTATGAAAGAGCGCGAGTTCAGGCAGAAAGAGAGTTGAATGCAGCAGCAAAAGATGGCTTGGCGCGCCGAGACATTCTTGATTTTCCTGAAGCTCTGATACCTTGCTATCAAATTGCATAATTTGGTGGACTCGGTGGGAATTTCTAATATACCCGCAGGGACTTTTCCTTTTTGGTGACATTGTTTGATGTTCGAATATTATTCCAATAAAATTGGAACATCACACAATGTCATAAGCCTAGCCTTTTTCGAGAAAAAGGCTTGGGTTTGAACCCACGGCTTCGACGTTGCGAACGTCGCGTCATTCCACAATCTCCGCCTTTTCTTTTTTCTTTCTTTTGGCAACCTGCCTTTTCTTTCTTTTTGCAAGCTCGCCTAAAAAGAAAGAAAAGGCGGACTAGACCACGAGCCCGTGCTTTTAAAATGGGAAATCAAATTTAAATAATGCCCACGGACAAAATATTTTTCGCAGCTTTCATAATAATTTTGCTTTTGCTGATTTTTTATCTCAAGCCCAAAACAACAGAAATAAAAATTGCCGGCAAAACTTTTTCAGCTGAAGTTGCTGACAACACTCTCACACGCTCGCGCGGGCTTATGCACAGAGCCGCGGCAAGCCCAATGCTTTTTATTTTTCCTTCTGAAACGCAGGAAGGCTTCTGGATGAAAAATGTAAATTTTCCTCTGGACATAATTTGGATTGACTCTGAGAAAAAAATTATTGGTTGGGATAGAATGGAGCCCTGCTTTGAGAAAGAGTGCAAAATTTATTCTCCGCCGGGCCCGATAAAATACGCGCTTGAAGTTGAGGCAGGTTTTGTGGAGAAAAATAAAATAAAGGTTGGGGACAGCGTTGAAATAAACTTATAAAAATACCCACCTTATCAGAATTACAGAAAGTTTATAAAGAGTAGAAAACTACACATATGTGTATTTTTATGCACAATAAAGAAATTGAAATCTTGAAGCTTTTTTTGGGGGATTATAACCGGAAGATTTATGGAAGGCAGATTATTGGAAAGGTTCCAATGAGCCAAAAATGGATAGCGACTACTTTGAAAAAAATGGAAACATCTGATATTTTGCTTTCAAAATTGGAGGGAAAACAAAAATATTATTCCGTCAATTTGAGAAACCCTCTCATGAAATCTTTCTTGCTCGAAGCTGAGATTGAGAAGTCAAAGGATTTCCTTCAAAAAAATATCAAAATAAATTTGGCTCTTAAGGAAGTTGAAAGCAAAATACTCTGCGTATTTGGCAGCTATGCAAAGGGATCTCAGAAGAGAGGCTCTGATATTGATATTTTTGTTGTTGATGGCAGAATGGCCCAGATTAAAAAAATCGCGCAAAAGTATGATATGGACTTAAGCGAAAAGATTTATAAGGAAAGTCAATTTGTAGAAGCTCTGAAAGAAAAAAGTCCGCTGATAAGCGAAATTGTACTGAATCATATTATAATAAAAGGTTTTGAAGATTTCATAGAAAAGCTCTGGTCTGATTTTTATGGCATTAAACATTAACTGGTGCATGCGCGCAAATAATGGATTGGAGCTTGTGGAAGCAAACGAAAACACTTCCCGAGCCTACCTGAAAATGGCTGAAGAATCCCTAGAGCAGTTGAAAAAGCTTGACAGCAAAATCTGGATATCATCCGCTTCCTATTACACAATGTATTACTGCCTGTATGCTTTTATGATGAAAATTGGAGTAAAGTGCGAAATACATGCATGCTCTCTTTTATTCATGAAGGCTTTTCTAAAGAAATTTTATTCTGAAAAAGATATTGAAATGATTAATGAGGCATCCAAAGCCAGAAGCGATTTGCAATATTATCCTGACAAAGGGGTTTTGGATTCTACAATTAGCCGCGTCAGTAAATACGCTTCAGATTTTTATACAAATACAATAGCAGCTTTCTCAAAGATAAAGGAGTCAGATATTAAATTAATAAGAGATGAGTTACTGAAACAAAAGTGATTTCATGCAAATTCTCGCAATCGGAGATTTAGATGCTTTGTTTGGCGACTACAAAATTTTTGAAAAGTTTTTGCAAAAAGAGAAAGAGCCGGATTTATTTTTGATTGCAGGAGATCTCACGCAGTGGGGAACTGTTGAGGAATACATCAAGTTTGTGGATGCGATTGAAAAAAAAGACTGGTCATGTCCTGTAATTGCCTGTTTGGGAAACCACGACCCAGAAGGCTCTGAGAAAAAATTTTCTGCTGTGAGCGATAGGATAAAAATTTTGAACGAGGAGCGCTGCCAGGTAAATATTAAGGGAGAAAAATTTTGGATAATTGGCTCGCGCGGAAGTTTGGAGAGCGGAAGCCTGAGCTACTACATTGATGCCTCGCGGCACGCTGATATAGAAAAAAGGCTGATAAAAATTGAAGAGCTTCTAAGAAAAAGCAGAGGGGAAAAAATTTTGCTAACTCATTATTCTCCAACATACAAAACTTTGGATGGCGAGCCGCAGCAAATTTGGGGCGGGCTTGGAGACCCGCGCATGGAAAAAATTTTGCTGAAAACAAAAGTTACTTTTGCTTTGCACGGGCATGCGCACTATGGAATGCCGCTGGCGTTTGTCGGAAAAATTCCTGTGTTCGATGTTGCATTCCCAATCCGCGGAGGGTTCACGCATATTGATACGAAGAAGCTGCCAAAACCTTGAAGTTTCCAACAAATATCTCAATGCCTTTATATTTCTTTGAATCAGTAAATTGATATGCTAAAAGTGGCTGTTGATGTGGATGGAGTGCTGGCAGACTTGTACAGCAGATTTCTTCATTTGATTAACAAGGATTTTGGCACAAACTACACTATAAATGACATAAAGGATTGGAATGTTTTTGACATGCTGCCTGTGTTAAGAGACATGAAAGAAAAGCACGGCGTAAAAACTGCAGAGAGTGTGGGCTGGAGATATTTTGATCTTGCATGGCTGTCGCCGCACAAGCTAAAGCCTATGTCGGGCGCGGTTGAGGCAATGAAAAAACTTGTTGAGCGGCGCGATTTGCAGTTAGATATTGTGACAACAAGGCGCATTCATTCTGTGCCTGATATAATTCGCTGGATTGATTTGCATGGGCTGCCTTTTCATGCAATTGTTATTTTAGACGCGTTCAATCCAAATTATCCGAAAGACAAAGCGCGGCTGGATTATGATATTTACATTGATGATTCGCCGGGCCTTGCGCGGAAGATGGCAGAGCACCCTAACAAGACACAGCTGTTGTTTGACTACCCGCACAATAAATTTGAATTTGCAAAAAATGTTATCCGCGTGGCCGGCTGGCAAGATGTGCTGGCTTACTTTGAAAAAATCAAAAGCAGTTAACTTTTATAAACCTGCCTGCAGATTTTCTCCTATGCCAACCCTTCCCGAGAAATACATTCCATCTGAGGCAGAGCCACGAATACAGAAATTTTGGGCTGAGCAAGAAATTTTTAAATTCAATCCCGCGAGCAAAAAGAAAATTTTTTCAATAGACACGCCCCCGCCGACAATGTCAGGCCCGCCGCACATGGGCCACATTCTCGGATACAGCACCGCAGAATTTATTGCGCGCTACAAGCGCATGGGCGGATTTGAAGTTTTTTATCCAATGGGCTCCGATGACAATGGGCTCGCGAGCGAGAGGTTTGTTGAAAAAAAATTAGGAATCCGCTCAAAGGATTTTTCGCGCCAGGAATTTGTAAAGCTTTGTTTGAAAACAGTAAAGGAAGAGGAAGAGGCTTGGAAAAAAGTTTGG
>CAZROS010000044.1:0-4963 GCA_964601825.1 uncultured archaeon
GCGCAGTGCTCGCGGAAATTTCTTTTCTGAAAGGCTCGCTGGGAATTCTCAATCTCAACAAAGCAAGCATAAGATCATTTTTCATGTCATCAATTGTCAGAAAAATTTCTTTTCCTCCACTCGCTTCATAATCTGTGCGCAAAAGTTTCGCTGCGTCAAAATCAATTTTTCCGCCGGCATTTGTGAAAAATCCAGCCTCGCGGCAACGCAAGCACTGGCAAACCATCCCATGCTTGCGCATGTAATTTTTTATTTCATCCCGCAAGTGTGAATTTTTCGAGCCGCCCACAATATATTCCTCAGGAATCGCGCGCATTATTCGCGCGAGCCTGCAGTAGCGCGGCACAAAAGTTTTCAATTTTGAAACAATTTCAACAATCTGCTCGTTTGCGTAAGGAACAAACTCCCCGCGCAAAAATTCTTTTTCCAATTTTGTCCCTTTGATTACAAGTGTTGGATAAATTTTCAAACCATCCGGCCGAAAGTTTGGATTTTTCCAGAGCTCTTTGAACATTTCCAAATCTTTTTCCGGAGTTGAGCCCGGCAGCCCAACCATCCAATGATAGAAAATTTTGTAGGCAGAATCTTTCAAAATTTTTGTCGCGCCCGCAACTTCAGAAATTCCATGCCCGCGTTGCGTGCGCAAATTTATTTCTTCATCTAAGGTTTGGACACCGAGCTCAATGCGCGTGCAGCCATAGTCAAGAAAATTATTTATAATTTCTTTTCCGCACCAGTCAGGCCGAGTTTCAATGCAAAGCCCAACGCATCTGTGTAGTGCGGTTTCATTCGCAAGTTTTGCTTGCTGTAAATTTTCAGAAACAAATCCATTCAAGCCGTCAAAAATTCCTTTCACAAATTCTTCCTGATAATTTTGCGGATAAGCAGGAAAAGTCCCGCCGAGCAAAAGCACTTCAACTTTTTCAGTCGGGTGGCCCATGAGATTAAAAATTTTCAATCTTGCTTCTGTTTGTTTTTTCGCATCCCATCCACATTCTCTTGCTCTGATAACTGGCGCGCTTTTTTCTGTGTAGCTTTTCGGAGTTCCATCTGTGGCTTCTGGGCAATAAGTGCATTTTCCCGGGCAGGTCCATGGTTTCACTACAACAGTTAGCGGAGCAACGCCGCTGATTGTGCGGACGTGTTTTTTCTTTATCATTAATTGTGGCTGCATAAAAATCAAAATTATTTTTGGTGCGGGAGGAGAGATTTTCTTTTTTCCTAATATTGCAATTTTCCTTTTAGGATGAACCCTAGCCCTTTTCGAGAAAAGGGCTCGGGTTTTGAACTCTCGTATGGACTAACCAACTAGGCATTTGACGAAAATATTTTCTTCTCATCGCATCTGCAATTATTTTACAAATACTCGCATCTGCTCTTCGACCTCAACCTAGCACGCTTGACCAGGCTACGCGACTCCCGCTTGTTTAGAAATTCAAAAGACAAGTTTAAAAATAAACTTCAAGTCCCTTCCTTCCAACTTCCCAAATATTTTTTCTGCTGCTCAGTCAGCGAATCAATTTTCACGCCCATGGATTCCAACTGCAGCTGCGCAATAAAATCATCAATCTCCTCTGGCAAAACAATTACATCAACCGGCAGCCTGCCTTTATTTTTCACAAGATATTCAACAGCAAGAGCCTGCCCACAGAAAGAAGTTGACATGACTTCAGAAGGATGGCCCTCGGCAGCAGCGAGATTCACAAGCCTGCCCTCGCCTGCGAGGAAAATTCTTTTTCCATTTTTCAATTTGTATTCCTCAAGCGAGGGCCGCACTTGCTTTTTTGAAGCAGAAATTTTTTCCAAATCATTTTTGTCAATCTCAACATCAAAATGCCCGGAGTTCGCAAGCAGCGCCCCATCTTTCATTTTCTCAATATGTTCTGCGCGAATTACAGAAGTGTTTCCGGTTACTGTAATAAAAATATCTCCAAGCCCGGCAGCCTCTTCCATTTTCAAAACCCTGAACCCATCATAAACAGCCTGCAGCCCGCGAAAATAATTTACTTCAGTTACAATTACATTTGCTCCAAGCCCGCGCGCCCGCAAAGCAGTTCCTTTTCCGCAGCTCCCGTATCCTGCGACAACAACTGTTTTTCCAGCAAACAAAATATTTGACGCGCGGATAATTCCATCAAGCGTGCTCTGGCCCGTCCCATAATAATTGTCCAGCAAATGTTTTGTCTTGTTGTCGTTCACAGCAATTATCGGATACTTCAGCGCATTGTCTTTTTTCATTGCCTTCAATCTAATAACTCCGGTTGTTGTTTCCTCGCAGCCGCCGATAATTGTTGGCATGAGCTCTGCGTGCTTTTTGTGAATTTCAGAAACCAAATCCATCCCATCATCAATTGTAATCTGCGGCCGGAATTTTATCACATTTTCAATAAACCTGTAATAATCTTCAGTGCCCTCTCCCTTCCAACCCCAAACTGCGAATCCATTTTTTGCGAGCGCGGCAGCAACATCATCCTGCGTTGAAAGCGGGTTGCAACTTGTAATCGCAATTTCAGCGCCGCCGGCTTTCAAAGTTTTCAGGAGAACCGCAGTTTCTTTTGTGATGTGCAGCGCAAGCCCGATTCTGATTCCAGAAAGAGGTTTTTCTTTTGAAAATCTTTCTTGGATTTTCAAAAGCGAGCCCATGTGCATTTCTGCAAGCTCAATATTTCGCAGCCCTTGCTCCGCCAATCCCAAATCCTTTACCTCAAAATTTTTGCCCGAGTCCATGCAAAAGATATTTTTCCAAGATATAAAAAGCTGCTGAACCGAAAGCGGACGCCTGATATGGAAACTTTTTAAATCCTTATCGCTTCAGAATTTCATATGCCAGAGAAAAGAAAACCAAAATCGGACAGCATAGTAGTAAGAACTGAAACTCTTGGAAGAAAAAGTCCGATAAATGTTTATGGAGAAAGAATTGAATTCAATATTCATGATTTGGCAGATGCAACTCTCTACACATTTCCGTGGCAAGGTGAAAGGCATGGAGTTATGAGAAAAGGAGAAAGAGTTGAATTCTATATTGTTGAATAAAATTGATTTTATAAATTCAATAAAACTTCCAGTCTGTTAACTTTTTAAATATTAGTTTCAAACCCTTTCCGAGCTTTATGATAGATTTATCCTCAGGAAAAGTTCCCGAACATATAGGAATAATAATGGATGGCAACCGCAGGTTTGCCCGCAGGCTTATGATGCAGCCGTGGAAAGGTCATGAGTGGGGCGCGAAAAAAGTCCGCGAGGTTTGCGAATGGTGCAAAGAGCTTGGAATAAAGCGCGCGACTTTCTATTCTTTTTCAATCCAAAATTTCGGCCGCCCGAAAGAGGAGTTTGATTTTATTATGGATCTAATGGAAAAAAATTTTCTGGAAATTGCTGAAGGAAAAAATAAGGATGTTTTTGAAAATGAAATCAATATAAAAGTTATCGGCCGCATTTGGATGCTTCCGGAAAAAGTTCAGGCCGCGATTCGCGCTGCCGAGGAAGCGACAAAAAATTACAGCAAATTCTTTTTGAATTTTGCAATAGCTTATGGCGGGCAGGAGGAGATTACAGATGCTGTGATAGATATTGCGAAAAAAGTTTCTGCGGGATTGATAGATCCAAAAATTATAAACGAAGATTTAGTCCGCCACACTTTGTACACAAACGGCCAGCCATATCCGGATTTGATTATCCGCACAGGCGGCGAGCGCAGAATTTCCAATTTTCTTTTGTGGCAGTCTGCTTACAGTGAATTCACTTTTCTCGAAAAAGCCTGGCCTGAATTGACAAAAGAAGATTTCTTTGAAGCGATTGAAGATTTTCAGAAAAGGGAGCGAAGATTCGGACGCTGACATTGAGGATTTATTTCGCTGAGAATTAGCGGACGAGCTGAGCTAAGAAGGTTTGGAAAGTAAATTTTTATTAGGTTTTACGCCAGTATTTTATATCCACGAGCCTTCCAAAATTCCTTAGCACTTTTTCTCGGAGCAATATCTTGAAATCCATGAGGATGTTCTCTCGATGGCTCTGTATACATAGAAACTCCAACATCACCACAAGTTTTGCGCGCTGCTTCTACAAGCGCTTGATAATCTGAAGTAGGTATCAACCCGCCGTCTTCATATGTTAAACCAACGACACTTTGTTTGTCAAGATTGTGAAGCGCTCTAACTCTTTTTCCGTTGCCCATATCGAGGGTTACTTGAATTTTATGATTTTTATTGGAGTCCATACCAAATATATGCATAGAACTAGTATATAAAGCTTTCGTTTTTAACTACCTAAAGATTACTATAAAATTCTAAATCCCCTCAATCCTCTTCGCAACCTCTTCCTATTCGAGGAGATTTGGGAAATAAATACAGCTCACTCTAAATAAAGAAAAAAATTATAAAAAAAATTAACTGCCTTCGGCTGGAGGTTCTGCGCTTGATGGTTGCTCAGCAGGCTGCGCTTCAGGTGCCGGAGCTGGCGCTGGTTCTACAGGAATTTCCGCAGGCGGCGCAGAAGCTTCTGCCGGCGCTTCAGTTGGCACAGCAGCTGGCGGTTCATAAGTCGGCTCTGCTGAAACTGGCGCAACAGAAGGTTCTGGCTCAGACTCCTCTATTCTGAATCCGCGATATAGTTCTTCCAGCCTGCCTGCATCAGCTTTAATTTCTGCATATAAGCCGCTTCTCTCCCTTTCTATTCCTTGATATACTTCCCCAAGCTCGCGGTATTTTGTCAAACGCTGCCTCAAACTGGCTGCCAATTTGCCCGATTTATCCAACAAGCTATCCGATTTTCTCAACAATACATCTATACTATCCACATCTTCTACCATATTTTTATCACCAATATTTTTCCAAGCGCACCTACATATAAAGCTTTTCGCCTTAGCGAAAGCTTTTTAAAGATTTTCTTAAATCGTGGATTGCCGAATATTTTCAAAAATTAAATTCCCTCAATCCTTTTCGCAACCTCTTCTCTCCCGACAGCC
>CAZROS010000045.1:0-4831 GCA_964601825.1 uncultured archaeon
AACCTCTCTGCCTGTTCTGTATTATGAATTACAGCAGGTATGCGGATTATGCGGCGGGCGCTTTGATTTTGGCTGCGTTCATTCTTTATACGCTCGTTACAATAAACTCGCCGATTGTTTTTGGAGATGAGGGATACTATGGAACAGCGAGCAGATGGATGGCAAAAAATTTAATTATACCAGAAAGATTCCCGCTTTTTGGAACTGAAATTTACCACGAAAGCTTTGCCATCTCAAAGCCGCTTTTTTTTCTTTATGAAACATTCGGATATTTTTTCGGCGGCGAGGGCTTGGTAAAATTATTGATCCCGCTCCCTCTTGCTGTCGCGGCAGCATTGCTTTACTTAATGGCAAAAAGATTTTACGGCTGGCCTGCTGGAATTGCTGCGATAGTTTTGTTTTTCATGGTTCCTTCCATGGTGACATACGGAGTTCTTGGCTATGTTGACACGCTATTTGTAATGCTTTCTCTGGCTGCTGTGGATTTTGGGCTCAAAGCTTTTGATAGCGGGAAAAAATCGCAGATAATTTTAGCCGGAGCTTTCACAGGGCTTTCAATACTTACAAAAAACTCTGCGCTCTTTTTGTTTTTATTTTTCTTTCTTTACATGGCATTCATTAAAAACTTTAAAAACAAAAAAGCCATGCTTGGAATAATTTTAATTGCTGCGGTTCTCGTTGCTCCGTGGCTTGGAAGAAATTTTGCTCTGTACGGAAGCCCATGCTATTGGAAGCTTTACACAGATGAGCAGTGCGGGCCGAAATTTGATGTGGAAGTCCCGAAGGTTTCTGAGCTAAAATTTGAGGGAAGGACGGAAAATGTTGGAACAGAAGCTGAGCTGTTCAGGTTTGGCTTTCTGAATTTTGCTCGCTTTGCTTATGGCTGGGCTCTGCCGGTTTTATTTTTTCTCGGGTTTGCAGCTGTTGCTCTGAGAAGAAACAACAGCGACATGATTTTGCTTCTGCTTTTGGTTTCCATACTTCCGCTTTTTTATTTCAGCACTTGGAGAACTGAAGACACTGCAAGGTATATGCTCCCGCTTTTGGCGCCGATGGCGCTGATTTCTGCAGCATTTGCTCATGAGGCTTTTGCTGCTGCTTCAAAAAAACATATTGCGATCGGATTTGCAATTCTTCTCATTATTTCTTTTTTTGCATGGCAATACGGCGATGAAAAATTAAGAACAATGGCTCAGGTAAAGCAGTTTGTTCCTGGAGTTTTCGATGCATGCGATTGGGTGCGCGCCAATACTCCGCAGGATTCGGTGTTGTTCGCCACATACGCTTCTCAGGTAAGATACCAATGCGAAAGAAAACTTGGAGTGGCAAGAGATGCTGAAGAAGTCATGCTCGGCAATGAGAGCACTTCTTATGAGCATTTGAAGTTAAATGGAATAAATTATGTTTTTGTAATCAACGGCCTGATAACAGAAAAGAAATTGCAGGAAAATTATCCCTTAAGTTTTGTGCGGATGATGCATAACTCCACGCACTTCAAAAAAGTTTTTGACAACACTGAAAAGTTTGGCCAGGCTTCTGCGACAATTTTTGAGGTGTTGTGATGGCGCTTGGCTCCCTGATTGCTGCAATGGCAGTTGCTTTCATTGGAACATATTTCATGACTCCGAAATTCATAATTTTTCTGGAGAAAATCGGATTAACTGGCGTGGACCAGCAAAAATCAACAAAGCCAAGAGTTGCTGAAATGGGCGGGCCTGCGATTTTGTTTGGTTTTCTCGGCGGGATTTTTCTTTTCATATGGCTGAGAATTTTTCTTTTTGGAGGGCTTGAGCACTTGAGTGAAATTTTTGCCGGCATTTCAACAATAATAATCATTGCGCTTGTTGGAATGTTTGACGACTTGAGCGGGCTTATCAAGCTGAGGGTAAAGGAGTTCACAGGCTTTGAAAAAAGAATAGGGCTAAAGCAGTGGCAGAAACCTTTGCTGACTCTGATAGCTGCGGTTCCACTCATGGCGACAATGACAGGAAACACAACAATGTCCATACCTATTTTAGGGACAATTGACTTTGGAATTTTTTATCCGCTGATAATAGTTCCCATAGCAATAATGGGCGCGTCTAATGCAACGAACATGCTCGCTGGCATCAACGGCGTTGAGGCGGGTATGGGAGCTGTTCTGCTTTTTGGTATGGGAGCCTACGGCTTCCTTATCGGAAAAATTTTCGCGGCTTCAATAGCCCTTGCAATGGCAGCTTCGCTTTTGGCTTTCCTGAAATACAACTGGTATCCGGCTAAAATTTTTCCTGGTGATTCTGCCACCTACATGATAGGCGCAGCTGTTGCTGTTGTGGCAATAATAGGAGAGATGCAGAAGTTTGCTGTGCTTTGTTTCATTCTGTGGTTCATTGAGCTTTTTCTTAAGGCGCGCGGAAAATTTTCCGTCCAGAGCTTTGGCTCGCTGCAAAATGACAACACGCTCAAAGCCCCGCGCGAAAACCCATACTCGCTTCTGCATATTGCCATGATGTCTGGAAGATTTACTGAAAAGCAGATTGCAATGATTATGATTTCAGCGGAAATAATTTTTGTCTGCCTAAGCTTTGCTATTTTCTACTTTGGCGCGTTTGATGGGTTGAAGCCTCTTTTATTTTAGCGCGCTTTTCAATCGCACATATGAGAAGCGCGAAGAATTTTTTTCCGAATGGAACCTTTGAGCTCACTGCGCTGATAACTTTCACATCTGTTTCAGAGAAAAATTTTGCGTAAAAGAGAAATGAAAAATAAGCAGGAATGCCTATCGCTACTGACAGCGCTATTGACAAAAGCCCGTCGGAAGCATATTTTGCTGCGACTGAAATGAAAAGCAAAACAATGGAAGCAGCAGCCACTTTTTTAATTCCAAGAGAGTGGATTTTAAAATGCTTTCCATACCACATGACAGAAAGCGCAAGAAGAATTGCAGACGCGAGCAGATACGAAACCGACGCCCCAAGCATTCCAAAAGTTGGAATAAGCAGGATGCTAAGAGCAGTGTTTGAAAAACCTCCAATCAAATTTATGTCGCGGTTTCTTTTAACATCTCCGATCGAATAGAGAACTGTAAAAAGAATGTATGACAGCCCAAATAAAATTGAAGCCAGAGAGATAATCTGCATTGACACAGCGCCGGCGAGATATTCAGCTTTTGTAAAAGCCAAGAGTATTTCTGGCGTGAAAAAGAAAATCACAAGAAGCACTGGCATTATTAGGAACAGGGAATATCTCATTGCCTGATTGGCGAGATTCTCTATGTTGTTATTTTTTGAATCTGCTGTCCACTTTCCGGAAACCATAGGCATCAGCGAGCCAGAAACGCTTTGAAATATCGCGCGCACAGGAGTTGTAAGCATGAAAGCAATTGTAAAAATCCCAACATCAGCAAAACTTCTGAAAATTCCCATAATTATTATTGTTGACTGAAAAAACAAAAGCACTCCGATATTTCCAACCATTGCCGGAGCCGAGTGCTCCCAAATTTCTTTTTCATTCACCTTTTGCTTCTTTAAATTCATGGATGAAATTCTCCACGCAAGCGCGATTGCTGTTGACGCGGCGAAAGCAATAACAGGCCCGAAGTAGCTGAAGCCCGCGTAAATCAGCGCAGCAGAAAGAATTATTTTCAGAAAATAACTAAGCGCATCTGTCAGGAAAATTTTTTTCATTCCCTGAAATCCAAGCAGGCAGCCTTGAGAAACAGTGTAAAGCGAATTCGGGACAAGATAAAGAATTACAGCAAGCGCGCCAAAAAATCCTATATAGTTGGGAAGGAAAATTTCAAGAAAGACCAGCAGAATGCCAGAAACTATAATGCTGAACAAAAATGTTTTTTCAAAAATAAATCGCACGATTCCCGAAGCATACTCATGCTTTTTTTTCTCAAGATATTGCGGAATCAGCTTTGCGGCAGAGTTGTTGAAGCCGAATGTTGTGAAGATGGTGAGGAATATCGCTATATTTGAAATTGTTGAGAAAAGCCCAACCCCTTCAGCTGGCATAAGCTTTGCCAGCATAATCCAAAAAATATATCCCAAAATCATTATTGCGAGCCAGTCGTTGGCAAGATAAAACGTGTTTGAAAGCGCGCGCTTTATTGTGCTCATAATCAAAAGAGTTTTTTCAGGTTTATAAATAATTTGTTGCATAGGTCTATAGGAGAAGTTATTTATGCCAGCTTCAGTCAAGAGAGCAATTGAAATTTTGAAAGAAGGAGGGCCACAGGTGCTCGCGACAAAATCAGCGGTTTACACTTTGCGATTTCTTTTATCCCCGTATTGCATTCTAAAAATAAATGAAATGAAAAAAACTCGCGAGCCCGAAAAGCTTGTTGATTTTGCAATCAACGGCTGCGCCGGACTTATTTCCCCTCTACAAGACAGGCAGGAAATTCTAGGGCTTGTTAAATTTGTTGACAAGCTTAAGCCAAAAGCTTTTCTTGAAATCGGCACAGCAAGCGGCGGCACTTTATTTTTGCTAACAAGAATGGCCGCGGATGATGCTGAAATTTTGAGCGTTGACCTTCCGCACGGAAGATTTGGCGGCGGCTATCCAAGATGGAAAATCCCGCTTTACAAATCCTTTGCAGGCCAGAAACAAAAAATTCATTTGATAAGGGAAGATTCGCATTCCAAGAAAGCAGTCGAGTCTGTGAGAAAAGCTTTGAACGGAAAAAAGCTGGATTTCATGTTTATAGATGGCGACCACACTTACGAGGGAGCGAAAAAAGATTTTGAGCTTTACAGGCATTTTGTAAGAAAAGGCGGCATAATAGGTTTTCATGACATTGTTGTCCACACAAAAGAAAGCGGCTGCGATGTTTTCAGATTCTGGA
>CAZROS010000046.1:0-4654 GCA_964601825.1 uncultured archaeon
AGCTTTAAACTTTTCTGCTCACTGCAAAGAAGTCTATTGCCGCTTCGAATGCCTCTTTATTCGGCAGGTTTGAAAAGTATTCATTGAATTTTTCTCTCGCATCTTTTGCGTGCCTTTCAGCTTCTTTCTCTGCGAACTCAACTGATCCTCGTTTTTTCATAAGGTCAATTATATACTGAACTTCTTCAGCAGTCTTCTCACTTCTTTTTTTACGCATAATCTCTAGAACTCTTTTATTTTCTTCGCCGGTTGTATTTTTGATGAGATGTATTAGAAGAAGGGTTCTTTTTCCTTCATATATATCTCCACCAATCTCCTTGCCGTAGACAGATCCTTCCCCGACAATATTCAATAAATCATCTCTAATTTGAAAGCCTTTCCCAAGAGAAATTCCAACTTCGCTTAATTTGTTAAGCGTATCCTGATTTGCTCCAGCAATTATCGCTCCGAGTCTCATCGGGCCAGCGATTGTATATTCACAAGTCTTTCCGTAAACAATATCTTCATAATCTTTGTATTCTAATTTTTCCAAAGGTTTTGTGTCAAGCAAAAATAGCGTATTTTCAAGATGCTGTCCTTTTGTTGTTATCTCTAAAAATCTCTCGAACTCATTTAGAACATTAAACGTTGTTTTTTCATCAAGGATTTCTCTGTTTGCAATTAGAACTTTCCACATTAAAACGTGAAGAGCATCTCCCGCATTTATGGCAAGTTCTGGTATGTAGACTTTATGCAATGTTGGTTTGCCTCTTCTTTCGTCGGAATTATCTTCCCAATCATCATGAATAAGAATCCAGTCTTCGGACATTTGCATAGCCGCCGCTGTTCTTACTGCTTTCTTAGGATCGCCTCCAAATGCCTCGCAACCTAAAAGAACTAAAGTCCCACGCCCATATTTTCCTTGTCTTTTTGGATATTCACTTACAATATCAACATAATCGAAAGGACCTTCTTTTGGGAGCCATTTCTGGATTTCTTGCCAGATTATCGGCTTATTCTTAGCAAGGATTTCTTTGAAATCAATCATCATAATTATTCTCGCTTTTATTTTGGAGCAAAGTTTATATGCTTAACTGCGACAAAAAGAAATCAAGGACATTGTTCAGTATCTTCCCACGGTTTATCATCTTTCGTATGCTCATATCCTTTACCCCAACCTTTCTTTTCATAAGTAGGACGTTCATGATTCGGGATGTATGTCCATTTTCCTGTAGTCCTATCTTCAACAAATCTTCCTCCTCTATTTCTACCAAGCGCCATAACCCTTCTCTCCCATCAAACCCCTTTAAAACCTTCCTATAGAAATTCGTCACTCGCCTTAATTTTCACTCATGAAATGTTATTAAAGCTAGCCAGCGAATTTTCCCCATGAAAAAAATTTCAGAAGGCGTAGTAGAAATCTTTTCAGACAAAAAAGCTTTCTACAATCCAGATGCGGAACTGGTTAGAGATATTTCCGTAGCCGCGCTCGCAGTTTTTCAGAAATCTTTTGGAAAACCAATCTCCGTTTGCGACGCGCTTTCAGCAACCGGCATTCGCGGCTTAAGATACGCAAAGGAAGTTTCAGGAATAAAAGAAGTTTTTCTGAATGACAGCAATCCAATTGCTGTGCATGCAATAAAGAAAAATATTTCCCTGAACAAACTGGGAAAAATCTGCAAAGCAAATTGGTCAGACGCGAACAAGCTATTGCAGGAAAGAATTTTTGATTTCATTGACTTAGATCCATTTGGCTCGCCCGCAGAATTTTTGGATTCTGCCGCTCGCTCAATTTTCCACAAAGGTTTTGTGGGAATAACAGCAACAGACACTGCAGCTCTATGCGGCTCAAAGCCTTTTGCTGGCTTGAGAAAATACGGACTGTTTTTGCAAAAAACAGATTTCTACCAAGAGCTCGGGTTGCGTGCTTTGCTTACATTTTCTATTCTAACTTTCGCCCGGCACGACCGCGCTTTCGTTCCTGTTTTAAGTTTTGCGCACAAGCACTACTACAGAATTTTCGGAAAAATCGCTCACGCAGGAGAAATTGAAAAACTGCTGAAGCAAATTAATTTTGTGAGCTACTGCAGAAAATGCGCAAACAGAAAATTTTCTGCAGAAAAAACCTGCGATTTCTGCAAATCCAAAATGGAAATTCTTGGCCCAATTTATTTGGGAAAAATAAATGAAAAAGAATTCTGCTTTGCTGTTTCAGAAGAAATCAAAAAAAGAAATTTCAAAAGTGCGGGAGCGGAAATTAAACTGCTGCGCTCTCTGACAGAAGAATCAGAAGCGCCGCCTTTCTATTATGAACTAAATCTGCTTTGCAAACTCCACAAGAAAAAATCCCAGCCAATAGAAAAAATAATTTTCAATTTGAAAAAGAAAAACTTTTTCGCGCAAAGAACTTATTTATGCCCGACAGCTACCCGGACTTCTGCTGGATTGGAGGAAGTGCTGGAATCCATGGCTTAACTGTTGAAACAGCAAATTCAGCTGAGCCCCAAATAGGTTTGTCAGCCACACTAACAATAGCAGCAGATTTTACAATAATAAAATATTTTCCAACAGAAGCAGGCTGGTCTGCAGGCGAGCGCCAGAACTCATTGCTATTTCCGTTTGAGTAAGTTTTAAAGTGCGCATACACAATATCATAATTTTTTCCTGCATCAATCAGCTCAATAGAAATATCCTCCCCAGAAATAACTGCCACGCGCGGGCAAGTTGTTTTCAAACCAAAACTCTGATCCAACCCAGAAGTTATTGAGCAGCCAAAAATTTTGTACGCGCTGCTTTTGATTTTACCAAATTCTGAATTTGTGTTCCAAGCAAAAGCCGGCGCCGCCAAAAGCAAAACAGCAATCAAAGCAAAAATCTTTTTCATGCCCACAATAAGAAATTAAGCTATTTAAGCTTAACTACGACACCCGGCGAACAGGGTGAAAAGATTGCCTGCTAAAATCTGTTTGGCTTTCTAAGCAAAGCCGACAAATAAGGGCCAACTCCATTGAGCAAAAATCTCGGATCTGTTTTAGTAAATTCCACAAACGCATTTCCACTTCCATTGCCAAGAGAACTTTCCAACTTAAACTCTGCTAACATTTCTCTCAAAGCAAGCCCTCCCTCTCCATAGGCGCGGACAGGCTCTGCAAATTTCGGATCCGCTTCCAAGTTTAAGCTGAAATCTTTCGGTTCGCCAGCATTGGTTGCAACTCTTGTTGGGCCTCTAATATTCCAAATCCCATACCGCACATCTGTCATAGACTCCGGATTAGCTGAAACTTCCAACCTGTCTAAAATTTTCTCTTGGCCATTTCCATCAACAAGAAGAGCAACGCCTCGGTTTTTCCATTCTCTTGGAAAAAAACCTCCACGAACCGGCTGCCTGATTTCAGCATAATAAAAACCCAAGGGGCTTCCATCTTTTTTTCTGCCAGCGCCCCATCCATATTTCCAATTTGTATGCAGCAATGTTGTTCCGCTTACAGTAACATTATTATCAAGATAAATCTGCGCATCAACAGGAACTTCTTTTTCTTCGAGGCAGAGAACGCCTTCTCCTCCAGTCAATGGATGAAAAACATTTGCGCTCAAGTTCGGCCCCGCAGAATCAGTAACAAGCCTGTAAACCCTTTGCTGAGGAACAGTTGCATTCAGTTTCAAGGAAACGGCCGGCCTTTGGCTGAAAACAAAATCCATTTCAAATTTTCCATTTTCATGCGGTTCAACTGATGCGCGGAGCAAAGGTTTTGTTCCTCCAAGAGCATTCTCGCGCGGATCATGATGCTTAATTCTGAAATAATCCTCCCAGCGCAAATTCCCTTTTCCAAAATAACTTTTCCTGAAAGAGCTCTCCTCTCCAACCTCATATCCTTTCGCAAGAACAAGCTCTCCAATATACCTGTCCATGCTACCGATTTTTATCCAACCCTCAACAAATCTTGCTACCTCTTTTCTACCGCCTCTTTCATAGGCAACCCCAAGCGCAGATGACCAAACAATAGAGCTTGTGGGAGTATAACCAAGAACTGCATCAGAAATTTTCATTGGCTGAAGAGAAGCCTGTCCATAGGATTCTCTTTTCATAATAAACACCGAAAATTTATTTCGCAACCCTTCTCTTTGCTTTAATTCTGTTTATCACAGAGCAGGTTCCAACTTTTGCCCAGAAGCACTGCGGTCCCAAACATTGTTTAGTCCCTTCCCAGAAAAAGCATTTCTTTACATTATCTCCAACGCGCACAACTGCCGGCCTTTTCAAATCAACGCGCGCGTAGAATGGACCTTGAAAGTTAAGTTTGTTTTCAAACCCTATTGAAACTCGGCGGGAGCCGGATTTAACTAAAGCCATAATTATTATCACCAAACCTTAATAACTATAAGCAGAGCCAGTATATAAAGCTTTCGCCACCCAAAGATAGTGAAGATTTAGAATTTCCACAGAAACTTTTCCAAGTCAATTTTTCCTTTCTCAATTTCAATCCCATCAGCGCGCAGGAGAGCAATTTTCTTTTTCACTCCTCCAGTTCCAGAATACCCGCCAATTTTTCCTGAATCCAAAATAACCTTGTAGCAGGGCGCAGCCTTCGGGTCATTTCTCCTCAGCATTGCAGCAACCGCGCGCTGGTGCGCTCCTAATTTTTCAGCAAGAATTTTATAAGTTGTAATTTTCCCT
>CAZROS010000047.1:0-4647 GCA_964601825.1 uncultured archaeon
AACAAAATCATAATCGCGCGAGAGGAAAAATTTCTCAGCTGCCTGAAAAATCCTTCCGACAACAGGCCCGCGCACATCTTTCCAATATTTTCCAAACGCGTGATGGACTATGCAGACAATGGGCTTGCGCAGTTTTTTCGCGGCAATCCAAGAAGGAAAGCAGAGATTTCCTGAGCTAGTTTGTATTATGTCAAAATCTTTTGCAGCACTTTCAATTTTTCCAGAATACAAATTCATGAGATATCTGTTTACTTTGAACCTGCGCGTGCGCACGCTTCCAATTCTTTCTATTTCCGGCGAGCCGCTTGTGAAAACTTCAACTTTATTGCCGCGCCCGATTAAATCTTCAGCAAGCCTTTGCATGACATCCTCGCCGCCTCCTGTCCTTTCTGGAGGAAAAATTTCATGAGTTATTAGGATTTTCATTTTTTGCCACCAAAGAAAAATTTTATTCCAGAAAGGAATCCAGCGCTCCATGCAACAGTCCGGAGGAAAAAAATTCCCAGATATGAAAAAAAGTCAATCAGGTTTTTGCCAAGCCTTGCAGAATCGTAGATGTAAATCGCACCAAGAATCAGAAATGAAATTGCAGAAGGCAAAAACATCTGCTGATAAAAATAAGAAATTAAAGCGGAAAAAATTCCAAAAAGAAAAAGTGGCGGCTGCACAACCATTGTTGGTTTGGATATTTTGTCCCCGCCGGCCATGTTTTTGTATTTTGAATACATGAGTGGAGCATATTTTCCATAGTTAAACTGCTGCCGGAAAAAATCCGAAAGCGAGGCGCGATGGCTATGCGAGATTCTTGCATTTGGAACATAAGCCATTTTTCCTTTTTTTGTTATGCGATAACCAAAATCCGCGTCCTCTGCTGCTCCGAGCCTTTCGTCAAATAAATTCTTTTTTGCTGCAGCCGCGCGGACGCAAATGTTCATGAATGGCAGCCGCGAAACAAATTTCGGAAAATGATGAAATCTATTTTCAAGCTCTCTGCCTATAAGCTTTTGCAAATAATTTGAGTTTTCGGCTGTTCCGCAAAATCCTCCGGACGCGACAACATTTTTTTCTGAAAATGCCGCAACAAGATTTTCCAGCCAAAATCTGTCAACAGTGCAGTCAGCATCTGTGAAAGCAATGAGCTCGCCTTTTGCTTTTTTAATTATCTCATTCCGCCCGACAGAAACATTTCCCCTTTTTTGAAATGCGTGCACGCGTTTTCCAAAGCTTTTCAAAATTTCCCAAGTCCCATCTGTTGAGAATGCGTCAACAACAATAATTTCATGGACAGGAAAGCTGGATTTTTTTATGGATTCAACGCACTCAAAAATCATGCCGGCTGAATTTTTTACTGTGATGCCCACTGAAACCTTTGGCTGTTTCATAAGAAAGCTTTCAGATTGGTAAATAAAAACCTTAAGAACTGGCAGGAATAGGCAAAGCCACAGGCTCTTTCGTGAAAGTTTTCTTACCTTCTTTTGCTTCAAGATATTTTCTCTGCGCCAGATAAATCAAATAATCGCGCGCATATCGCACAACGCGTATGAATTCGTGCGGGTGAACATTTTTCATGAATGTATAAAAAATATGCTTTGGGTTCATGTAGTATCTGACCATAAGTTTGTCTCGAATTGCCGCAAGCTCATCTCCGCTCAAGTCCGGATAATCATACAAAACATCCAAGCGGCCGTTTTCATCCAGCCATTTGCTGTGGTCTTCTGTTCTCAAATAGCCGTTGAACTTTAGCCAGTTGTAAAATTCTGTTCCCGGAAATGGAACTGCCTGCTGGAAGAAAACCATGTCAGGATTCATTCTGCGCGCGAAGTCGAAAGTGTCTTCTATGCTTCCTCTTGTATCACCAGGCAGGCCAATCATGAAGCACCCGAAAATTTTCAGCCCGTATTTTTTTGCGTTTGCTGTGAACTGCTCTGCCTGCTTTAAAATTATTCCTTTCTTCATCTGGTTCAAAACTTTTTGATTCCCACTTTCGTAGCCAACAATTAAAATTCTACAGCCAGCCTCTTTCATTTTTTTCAAAGTTTCATCAGGCACGCACGCGCGGACATTGCACGACCAGATAAGAGTATTCAGCCCGCGGCGAATTATCTCGTCGCAGATTGCATGAGCGCGCTGAATATCAATTGTGAAAGTGTCATCCTCGAAGAAAATTTCTTTTACATCAGGAAGATTTTTGTGAATCCATTCCATTTCATCAACAACATTTTTTGCGCTGCGCGTGCGGTAGCCGTGCATTGTGAAAACCTGTGGGTAATCACAATTGTGAACTAAAATATTATTCGCAGAAAAGTAGCTGTTCTCTGTTTCCAAATCATAGAGAAAAGATTCTTCATTCAGTTCCTCTATGTCTGTAATTTTAATGAAGCCTTCAAAATTTTCTCTCAATAAGTCTGTTTTTTTGAGCGAAAGCTTTAGTTTGTTGCCGCCTTCTTTTTCGCGCAGCACAAATCCTTCATGATTAAGTTTAAGCGCCATGTATCTCACCATCACTGGAGAAATTTTTAATTCTGCTGAAACTTCATTCACGGTTTTTGATTTGTTTGGCTCAAGTTTTTCCAAAAACTTTACTCTAAGCGGCTTGTGCTGTTCCTGAAATTCTAAAAGCTTTTTTTGCCTTAAATCCAGAAAGCCTATTTTTTCTGCAAATCTCTGCCTATCGTCCCAGCTTCCAACATAGCAATGATAAACATCAAACTTTGTTTTTATTTCCCTTCCTAAAAATGAGCTGTGTGTTTTTTGTTTGGACAATTTCAGCGACGGCTCCATGCCCATCATTAAAAGCAGCGTGCGGGTTTGCGAAGCAAGAATTTCTGATGTTGTTGTGTAGTCAATTTTTCTGCCATCAATAAGCCCGTCGCCTGTGAATGCCCCAGCCAAGCATGCGCCTGCAAGCTCTTCAGAAACATTGAAAATAATTTCCGGCAGCCTTTTGTTAGGAGCGCCTGCAGGGATTTTCAAAACATATTTGAAAAGCAGAGACGCAAGCAAACCTCCAAAAGTTATCTGGCCCCCGCGTTCTTTCGTAGGCTCTGTGAAAGACAAATAGCTGTTTGGAAACTTTTTCCTGACAAGATCTTTTATCAAATTTATGCTGCCCTCATCTGATTTTGTTATAACAATATTATAGTGTGCGTAGTTTCCCTCTGCAACAAAAAATCCCACAAGCTTCATGAAATCCTTATCAAGCTTGAAAATAAGCGGCAGTGAAATTAAATTCTTTCCGCCGATTTCCATTTTTTCCAAAATTTCCACTGGCGCGCCATATTTTTCAACCAGCTTAGAAAAAACTGAAATCGGCAAAATTTTGCTTCTTATCCAATTTTCCTTTAGGCCATTTTTAACTTTATCAAAAACTCTACGCTCTTTAAGATAATCAAAGTAAAATTCTGCCTTATGTATGTAGACATCCTTTAGAAATTTTTTCGGCGCGCTTTTCATGAACTCTTCAAAAAGATTCAGCTCAGAAATGCTGTTTGCGAAACCGCTCGGCCTTATTTTTATAATTTCATCTCCAGCCAGCAGCTCTTTTGCCTTGATGTCTATAATTTTTCCGTTCCTTCTAACAGGCATAGTGTGGTCTCCGCTCAATTTCACATAATAGCCTTTTGCGCATTTTATTTTCAGCTTCTTGTTTTTCTTTGTCCTGCTGACTTTTTTCAGCTTGACAAATTTATTATCGCTCCAGACAAAAATATCCGAGCCGGAAATATCAGCAATCTCATGCTCTCCAAGTTTTGTGCTGTTGATTTCAACTGCTTCATCCACGAAATCTTTTATTGGAATTGTTTTTGCGATATCGCCATCTTTAATTGTTATCAAAGAATTTCCATCAACGCAGTAAACACAGCGTGCCGGGCATCCGCGGCTTGTCCAAATCTGAATCATTGGATAGCGCGCGAGCGCATATCTGTAGTCCCATACATTCAAAAATTCTTTGTAAGCTTTTGAAACAAAAGGAACTTTATCCAAGTCATCAACAAGCGGCCGCGGCTCATTGTGAATAATTTTTCCATCTGCATCCCTGAAAGAAATCCCCAAAACACTTTTTAAATCTCCGCGCGCTTCAAGCACATTCGCCAAATCTAAAATTGTGTAATCGTATTCCTGCCGCGCAATAAAGTCAATATCTTTGCTGATTGAAAAAGTTTTGTCCGGCATTGCTGTAGGATGCCTTCCAGTTAAAACAACTTTCATGCTCGGCAAAATTTTCTTTGCCGCATTTACGAAATCCACATCTTTGTAAATTGTTGGAGTGGAAGTGTCAATCACAAGCATATCTGGCGCGAATTTCTGGAGAAGCTCAAGAGTTTCCTCAAAAGTTTTTTCTTTTGCAATCGCGTCAACAAGCATTGGCTTATGTTTGCCGTCTTCCATAAGAACCGCTGCCGCATAAGCCAGCCAGAAAGGATAATAAAGAGTTCCGGATTTTGTGAATTCAGGCCAGCGGCTGTCCTTGCTGATTTTGTATTTGTTCGGCGGATTAAGCAGCATTATTTTCATAGGATCACATAATTATAAGTGGGTTATAAGAGTTATAAATCTATCGCTCTTGAGGCTTTTAAATCGATTGAATTAATAATCCAGAAAAGCTTAAAAACCTCTCTGCCTGTTCTGTATTATGAATTACAGCAG